>SLPP01000129.1 GCA_007131945.1 Paracoccaceae bacterium
TCGGTGGCCACGCGCAACCGCTGCGAGACCACCGCGCGCCGCCCCGCCGCCCCCGCCCGAGGTGCCCAGATCACAGGGAAGCCCGATGACCCTCAGACGCCCCAGCCCCGCCCGGATGCGCGCGATGGCCGACCGTTTCGGCATGTCGATGAGCGATGACGAACTCAGGCAGTTCGCCGAGGTGATGGAGGGCTATATCCAGACCTACGACCGTGTCGCCGCCGCGCCCGACAACCTGCCGGTCGTGCGCTACCCGCGCAGCCCCGGCTACCGCCCCGGCCCGTCGGAAAACCCGCTCAACGCCTGGTACTACAAGACCGAGGTCCACGGCGCCGTCGACGGGCCCCTGCGCGGCAAGCGGATCGTGCTCAAGGACAATATCGCGCTCGCCGGCGTGCCGATGATGAACGGCACCGCGATCCTCGAAGGCTACACGCCCGAGATCGACGCCACCATCGTCACCCGCATGCTCGACGCCGGCGCGATCATCACCGGCAAGGCGCATTGCGAGAACCTCTGCCTCTCGGGCGGCTCGCACACCAACGCCACCGGGCCGATCCACAACCCCTGGAAGCACGGCTACTCGGCCGGCGGCTCCTCGGGCGGGACGGCGGTGCTGGTGGCGACCGGCGAGGCCGACATGGGCATCGGCGGCGACCAGGGCGGCTCGATCCGCATGCCGGCGTCGAAATGCGGCATCGTCGGCATGAAGCCCACCCACGGGCTCGTGCCCTACAGCGGCATCGTGCCGATCGAGCAGACCATCGACCATGCCGGCCCGATGACCCGGACGGTGGCCGACAACGCGCTTCTGCTGGAGGTGATCGCCGGCGAGGACGGGCTCGACCCGCGGCAATACGCGCCGCGGACCTACCGCTATACCGAGGCCTTGGGGCGCGGCTGCCGGGGGCTCAGGATCGGCGTCGTGAAGGAGGGTTTCGACCGGCCCGAGAGCGAGGCGGATGTCGATGCGAAGGTGCGCGCCGCCGCGGATCGCTTCGCCCGGCTGGGCGCCGAGGTCGTCGAGGTCTCGATCCCCGAGCACCACACCGCCTTCGACCTCTGGCTGCCGATCACGGTCGAGGGGCTGCAGGACCTGATGATGCACGGCAATGCCGCCGGCACCAACTATCGCGGCCTCTTCCTGCCCTCGCTCACCGACCAGATGGGGACATGGCGCAACCGCGCCGACGAGCTCAGCCATTCGCTCAAGGTCTGCATGTTCCTCGGCGAATATTTCCAGACGCAGTACCGCGGCCGCTTCTACGGCAAGGCGCAGAACATGATGCGGGCGGTGCGCGCGCGCTATGCGGAGATCTTCCGCGGCCTCGACCTCCTGCTGATGCCGACCATGCCGATGAAGCCGCAGCCGATCCCGCCGGCCGGCTGCGCGATCGCGCTCTTCATCCAGCGCGCCTTCGAGATGGTCGGCAACACCGCGCCCTACAATGCCCTCGGCCTGCCCGCGATCTCGATCCCCTGCGGGCTGAGCGAGGGGCTGCCGATCGGGACGATGCTGGTCGGCAACGACTACAATGAAATGGTGATCTACCAGGCCGCCCACGCCTTCGAGCAGAGCGAGGACTGGCGGACGATGTAGATTTGCGGCAGAAGGAGGCGGCGATGTCGATCCTGAACGAAAGCCTGGCCGGGCGGATCAAGGCGCCCTCCGGCCGCGGTGCCGGCAGCGCCGCCGACCGGGCCGCGCTGCGCCCGCGGGACGGGCGCTCCTACGTCACCGGCGACCGCACGCCACCGCTCTGGCACATCACCGTCCCGCAGCTTCTGCGCCAGACCGTCGCCCGGTTCGGCCCGCGCGACGCGGCGATCTTCGCGGCCCAGGGCGAGCGGCTGAGCTGGTACGACCTTGACCGCCGGGTGGACGCGCTGGCCGCGGGGTTCCTGGCGCTCGGGCTGGGCAAGGGCGACCGGGTCGGCATCTGGTCGCCGAACCGGATCGAATGGGTGCTGACCCAGTTCGCCACGGCGCGGATCGGCGCGATCTTGGTCAACATCAACCCCGCCTACCGGGCGGCCGAGGTCGAATACGCGCTCAACAAGGTCGGCTGCGCGGCGCTGGTGCTGGCCGAGCGTTTCAAGGCCTCGCACTATCTCGAGACGATCCGCGCGCTTGCCCCCGAACTCGACCGCGCCGAGCCGGGCCGGCTTTCGGCGGCGCGGCTGCCGCATCTGCGCGCGGTGATCGTCATGGCCGACGACCCCGGCCCCGGCGCCTTCAGCTTCGACCAGCTGACGCGCCTCGGCGGGCCGGCGCAGCAGCTGCGGCTGGAGGCGGTGGATCGCACGCTCGACCCCGACGAGGCGATCAACATCCAGTTCACCTCGGGAACGACCGGGGCGCCGAAGGGCGCGACGCTGAGCCATTACAACATCGTCAACAACGCCCGCTTCGTCGCCGACCGGATCCGCCTGACCGAGACCGACCGGCTGTGCATCCCTGTGCCGCTCTATCACTGCTTCGGCATGGTGATGGGCGTGCTGGGCTGCGTCAGCCGGGGCGCGGCGATGGTCTTTCCCGGCGAGGGATTCGAGGCCGAGACCACGCTCGACGCCATCGCCGCCGAGCGCTGCACCGGGCTTTACGGCGTGCCGACCATGTTCACCGCCATGCTTGCCGCCCAGGCGGCGCGGCGGCGCGACCTCGGCGCGCTGCGTACCGGCATCATGGCCGGCGCGCCCTGTCCGATCGAGGTGATGGAACGGGTGATCGCCGAGATGAACATGGCCGAGGTCACCATCTGCTACGGCATGACCGAGACCGCGCCGGTCTCGTTCCAGAGCTTCACCGACGACCCGGTGATGGAGCGCTGCACCACCGTCGGCCGGATCCATCCGCATCTCGAGGTCAAGCTCGTCGGCGCCGATGGCGCGATCGTGCCGGTGGGCGCGACGGGCGAACTGTGCACGCGCGGCTATTCGGTGATGAAGGGCTACTGGGACGATTCCGAACAGACCGCCGCCGCGATCCGCGACGGCTGGATGATGACCGGCGATCTGGCAGTGCTGGACGAACAGGGCTTCTGCCGCATCGTCGGCCGGGTCAAGGACATGATCATCCGCGGCGGCGAGAACATCTACCCGCGCGAGATCGAGGAGTTCCTCTACCGCCACCCGAAGGTGGCGCAGGCGCAGGTCTTCGGCATCCCGGATCCGGAACTGGGCGAGCTGGTCTGCGCCTGGATCGTGCCGGCGCCCGGCGCCGAGCCGAGCGAGGACGAGCTGCGCGCCCACTGCGCCGGCCAGATCGCGCATTACAAGGTTCCCCGGCACATCCGCATCGTCGACGAGCTGCCGATGACGGTGACCGGCAAGCCGCAGAAATTCGTCATGCGCGAGCGGATGATCGAACTTCTGAAACCCGGCTGACCGCGCACCCCGTCTGATACCAAATCCGGTCGATCCGTTCGGCACCATCTGCGGCGTTGTTCCGCCCGTGCTTACCGAAGGGATCAAGCGGAAGCCGAATGAGGCTCCGTCTCCGTCCCCGGCGCGCGGCGGAGACGGGGCGCCGATCGGCCGCGACACGCACGAGGCGCGCTCAGCCGGCCTTCCACTTGATCGAGCAGCCGACCGAGGGCGTCTGCTCGCGCGGTCCCTCGCCGGTCTCGGCGATCTGCTTCATCGCCTCGAAAAGCTCGCGCCTGCCCGCCGGGCCCGGCCCGCGTCCGGCATCGTCGAGCCGGCCGCGATACTGCAGATCGCCCGCCGCGTTCAGGCCGAAGAAATCGGGCGTGCAGGCCGCGCCCCAGGCGCGCGCGACCTCCTGGCTCTCGTCGTGCAGATAGGGAAAGGGGAAGGCGTGCCGCTCGGCCATCTCCTTCATCGGCCCGAAGCCGTCCTGCGGATAGGTCTCTGGATCGTTCGAGCAGATCGCCGCGACACCGATGCCGATCTCCTCGAGCGCCTTCGCCTCGGCGATGATCCGGTCGAGCGCGCCGATGACATAGGGGCAGTGGTTGCAGATGAACATGACCAGCGTGCCCTTCGGCCCGGCCAGGTCGCCCAGCGATAGCCTGCGGCCGTCGGTCGCAGGCAGGCTGAATTCCGGCGCCTTCCAGCCGAAATCGCAGACGGGGGGTGTGGCAGCCATCGTCGCGCTCCTTTACTCTTTGCGCCGGATCATCCTGCGCGGCTGGCCCCCGATGTCAACCGCGCCGCCCCCGCGAGGACCGAATGAAGGACGACACGCCACGCCGGTTTCACGCCATCGAGGCCGAGGAGACGCTCGCCGAGCTCGAGACCGATGCCGAGGGGCTGAGCGCCGAGGAGGCCGGGAAACGGCTTGACCGCTACGGGCCGAACCAGCTGCCCGAGGCGCATCGCCGCGGCCCGCTGATGCGCTTCCTGGCGCAGTTCCACAACGTCCTGATCTACGTCCTCCTCGTCGCCTCGGTGGTCACCGCGCTCCTCGGTCACTGGATCGACACCGCGGTGATCCTCGCCGTGGTGCTGATCAACGCGATCATCGGGTACGTGCAGGAAGGCCGCGCCGAGGCCGCGATGGCGGCGATCCGCGACATGCTGGCGCCGCGGGCGGCGGTCCTGCGCGATGGCAGGCGCGTCACCATCGACGGGGCCGAGCTGGTGCCGGGCGACGTGGTGCTGATCGAATCGGGCGACCGCGTGCCGGCCGACCTGCGCATCCTGAAGGCCAAGGGGCTGGCGGCGCAGGAGGCGATGCTGACCGGCGAGTCGGTGCCCGTCGACAAGGGCAGCGAACCGGTGGACGCCAAGGCCGATCTCGGCGACCGTGCCTCCATGCTCTGGTCGGGCACGCTGGTCACGCAGGGCGCGGGGCGCGGCGTGGTCGTTGCCACCGGCGAGGCGACCGAGATCGGCCGGATCGGCAAGATGCTCTCCGAGGTCGAGGAGCTGACCACGCCGCTGGTGGCGCAGATGGACCGCTTCGCGCGCTGGCTGAGCCTCTTCATCCTGCTCGTCGCGGCGCTTCTCTTCGTCTTCGGCTACGTCATCGGTCAATACCCGATGGTCGAGCTGTTCATGGCCGCGGTCGCGGTCGCCGTCTCGGCCATCCCCGAGGGGCTGCCGGCGGTCCTGACCATCACGCTGGCCATCGGCGTGCAGGCGATGGCGCGGCGCAACGCCATCGTCCGCCGGCTGCCGGCGATCGAGACGGTGGGCGCGGTCTCGGTGATCTGCACCGACAAGACCGGCACGCTGACCCGCAACGAGATGACCGTGGCCAGGGTCGCCGCCCCCGCCGGACGCTTCACCATCGCCGGCGAGGGCTACGCGCCCGAGGGCGAGATCGAGGCCGAGGAGGGCGAGGTCGCCGATCTGGAACCGCTGGCCGAGGCCGCGCTTCTGTGCAACGACGCCGAGCTGCACCAGCGCGACGACGCCTGGGAGGTGGAGGGCGACCCGATGGAGGGCGCGCTTCTCGCCTTCGCCGGCAAGGTGCTGGACGGGGCGAAACGCGCCGACTGGACGCGGCACGACGCGATCCCCTTCGACAGCCGCCACCGCTACATGGCGGTTCTCACCGAGAAGGACGGCGACAGGAAGGTGCTGCTCAAGGGCGCCCCCGAGCGCGTGCTCGAGATGTGCCGGACGCTGCCCGATGGCAGCGACGTCGATGCCGATGCCTGGTTCGAGCGCGCCGATGCGCTGGCCGGCGAGGGGCACCGGGTGCTGGCGCTCGCCACGATGGCGGCCGAGGGCGACGGGATCGACGAGAAGGCGCTCGATGGCGGGCTCACCTTCCTCGGCCTCGTCGGCCTGATCGACCCGCCGCGACCCGAGGCGATCGAGGCGGTCGCCGACTGCCGCGCCGCCGGCATCTCGGTCAAGATGATCACCGGCGACCATGCCGGCACCGCCTCGGCCATCGCCGGGCAGGTCGGGCTCGAGCACACCCGGCGCGTGCTCACCGGCGCGGAGCTCGACGAGATGGATGACGGGCAGCTCGAGCGCGCCGTGCGCGACGTCGATGTCTTCGCCCGCACCACTCCCGAGCACAAGCTGCGGCTGGTGACGGCGCTGCAGGCGCACGGGCTGACCGTGGCGATGACCGGTGACGGGGTGAACGACGCGCCGGCGCTCAAGCGCGCCGATGTCGGCATCGCCATGGGGCTCACCGGGTCCGAGGCGTCGAAGGAGGCCGCCGACCTCGTGCTCGCCGACGACAACTTCGCCTCGATCGCCGCGGCGGTGCAGGAGGGGCGCACGGTCTTCGACAACATCCGCAAGGTGATCGGCTGGACGCTGCCGACCAATGCCGGCGAATCCTCCTCGATCATCATCGCGATCCTGATCGGGGTGACGCTGCCGATCACCGCGCTGCAGGTGCTGTGGGTCAACATGATCACGGCGGTGACGCTCGGCATCGCGCTCGCCTTCGAACCGACCGAGCCCGAGACGATGCGCCGCCCGCCGCGGGCGCGCAAGGCGCCGCTCCTTTCGGGAAACCTGCTCTGGCACGTGGTGCTGGTCGGCGCGATCTATGCCGCGGCGATTTTCGGCATCTTCACCTGGGCGGTGAACAAGGGATACGCCACGGAACTGGCGCAGACCATGGCGATGAACACGCTCGTGGTGCTGAAGATCTTCTACCTCTTCCACATCCGCACGATCCACGGCAGCTCGTTCACCTGGCAGGCGCTGATGGGTACGCGCGCGGTCTGGATCACGCTCGCGGTGGCGGTGACGGCGCAGCTCGCCATGACCTACCTGCCCCTGATGCAGATCGCCTTCGGCACGCGGGCGGTGCCGCTGACCGACGGGCTGGTGATCCTCGCGCTCGGCGTGGTCTTCTTCGTGCTGATCGAGATCGAGCGGCAGATCCGCATGGTGGTGCGCTCGGGCGACTGAACCGCCCGGCGGCGCCCGGCCTCAGGCGACGATCTCGCGCGGGATGATGAAGTCGCGCACCGCGCCCATGCCGAAGCCGGCCTCGGCCCAGTCGTCGATCTCGAGGCTCGCGACCAGCGTCGCGGCGGTCGGGTAGCGGCGGAACTGCGGATGCACGGGCGGCTGCGCGACGATCCGCTCGGCGAAATCGGCGATGCCGGGATTGTGGCCGACCATCATCACCGTGTCGCCCGTGGCGTGGCGCAGGACCGCCAGCATCACCTCGGCGCCGGCATGGTAGAGCGCCGGCTTCATGACCAGCCGCGGCGTGCCGGGCAGGGTCGGCGCGATCCGCTCCCAGGTCTCGCGCGTGCGCGCGGCGTCCGAGCAGAACACCTCGTCGGGCAGATACCCGCGCGAGGCGAGCCAGCCGCCGAGATCCTCGGCCGCCCCCCGTCCGCGGGCGTTGAGCGGGCGGTCGTGGTCGGACATCGCCGGATCGTCCCAGCTGGACTTGGCATGCCGCGTGAGGATCAGGCGCTTGGTCATGGATGGAACCGGCTCATGTGATAGGCGGACTGTACCGGCAGTCTTGCATGGCTTTCCGAGACAGGGCAAGCGCGCCGTACCGCGCAGCCGCGGCCCATGCAGTCGGCGCCCGCCGGCGTGTCGAGGAAGGCGCGGCATCGCGGCACCTCGTAGCCCGCCTCGCTCAGCGCGCCGACCGGGCAGGCGGCCCGGCAGGGCTGTGCCGCGCAGCTGTCGCAGGGCCGCTCCGCCGCCGGCAGCGCCAGCTCGAAGGGCAGGGCGAGCGCGCCGCGGAAGGCCACCCAGAGCCCGGCCTGCGCATGCACCAGAAGCCGCACCGGGCTCTGCCACATCCGCCCGGTGGCCAACGCCCAGGACTGGAAGGGCGGCCAGGGCGGCCCGTCCGACGGGTAGACCGCCGCGCCGCCGAATCGCGCGGCGATGCCGCCGAGCACACGCTTCGACCAGCGATCCACCGGGTCGGGCGCGCCGTCCCGCCATTCGGGACCGGCGGTGACACGGTCCCACCATGCGCCGCCGCCCTCGGTGCCGATCAGCACCAGCGCGCGGGCGCCGTCGGGGCAGAAGCCGGGATCGGGCGGGGCGGCGCCGAGGGCGGTGAGCGCCTCGGCGCCCAGCGCCCGCAGGAATTCAGAGCCCAGGTCCACGCGGCGTCACGCGCGGCGGCGTCGCGCGGATCATCGATCCCGCGCCGTGCTCGGTGAAGAGCTCGAGCAGGCAGGCATTCGGCACCCGGCCGTCGAGGATGACGACGGCGCGCACGCCGGCCTCGATCGCGGCGAGCGCGGTCTCGGTCTTGGGGATCATGCCGCCGGCGATGATGCCCTTCTCGGTCATCTCCCGCACCTGGTCGGGATGAAGCTGCGTCACCACCGCCCCGGTCGCGTCCTTCACGCCGGCGACATCGGTCA
>SLPP01000306.1 GCA_007131945.1 Paracoccaceae bacterium
CGCCGCGCGATCCGGCGACGCCGTGAGCGGGCCGGCGGCGGAGCGCCGAACCGCCCCGATCGCGGCTCGGGCGAGGGGTTGCGCAAATTTGCGCACTTCCGCAGACCGTTGAAACAAATCGGTCTTCCGCCGCCGTTAACCGCAACGAAAGCTTTGCGTCGGCGCCTCCGGCTCAGCCGCGCAGCACCGACCGTCCGGCGTAGCGCGCGCTTTCCTCCAGCATCTCCTCGATGCGGATCAGCTGGTTGTATTTCGCCAGCCGGTCCGAGCGCGCCAGCGAGCCGGTCTTGATCTGACCGCAATTCGTCGCCACCGCGAGGTCGGCGATGGTCGCGTCCTCGGTCTCGCCCGAGCGGTGCGACATGACGCAACTCATCCGCGCCCGGTGCGCCATCTCCACCGCCTCCAGCGTCTCGGTCAACGTGCCGATCTGGTTGACCTTGACCAGGAGCGAGTTGGCGCAGCCCGCCTCGATCCCGCGCGCCAGCCGCTCGGGATTGGTCACGAAGAGATCGTCGCCGACGAGCTGCACCTTCTCGCCCAGCGCCTCGGTCAGCATCCGCCAGCCTTCCCAGTCGTCCTCGGCGCAGCCGTCCTCGATCGAGGCGATGGGATAGTCCGAAACCAGCGCCGACAGATACGCCACGTTCTGCTCGGCGGTCAGGGTCTTGCCCTCGCCCGCCATCACGTAGCGGCCGTCGCGGAAATATTCCGTCGCCGCGCAATCCAGCGCCAGCAGGATCTCCTCGCCCGGCTTGAACCCCGCCTTCTCGACGGCCCTGAGAAGGAAATCGAGCGCGTCGCGGGTCGAGTTCAGGTCCGGCGCGAAGCCGCCCTCGTCGCCGATCCCGGTCGAGAACCCCGCAGCCTTGAGCTCGCGCTTCAGCACGTGGAAGACCTCGGCGCCCATCCGCACCGCCTCGCGGATCGAGCCGGCGGCGACCGGCATGATCATGAATTCCTGGATGTCGATCGGGTTGTCGGCATGCTCGCCGCCATTGATGATGTTCATCATCGGCACCGGCAGGACCCGCGCCGCGGTGCCGCCGACATAGCGGAAGAGCGGCTGGCCGGTCGCCTCGGCCGCGGCCTTCGCCACGGCGAGCGAGGTGCCGAGGATGGCGTTCGCGCCCAGCCGGGACTTGTTCGGCGTGCCGTCGAGCTCGATCAGCGCGGCGTCGATCGCCACCTGCTCGGTCGCGTCGGTGCCGACCAGCGCCTCGGCGATCTCGCCGTTGACCGCGGCCACCGCCTGCAGGACGCCCTTGCCGCCGTAGCGGTCGCCATCGCCGTCGCGCAGCTCCACCGCCTCGTGCGCGCCGGTCGAGGCCCCCGAGGGCACCGCCGCGCGGCCGAGCGTGCCGTCTTCCAGGATCACGTCCACCTCGACCGTCGGGTTGCCCCGGCTGTCGAGAATCTCGCGCCCGATGATGTCCAGGATGGCGGTCATGTCGTCCCTCGCACTGCTGTCTGCGCGGCCTCTATAGACCGCGCGTTCGGGGGCGAAAAGGGCTCAGCCGGCGGCGCCGGCGAGGGCCGGACGCAGGCGCATCTCGCGCCAGAGCGTGTAGAGCCCCGCGCCGACGACCAGCGCCGAGCCGGCCAGCGTCATCGCGTCGGGCCGCTCGCCGAAGACGGCGAAGCCGATCGCCATGGCGAAGACCAGCCGCGAATAGCGGAAGGGCGTGGTCACCGCGATGTCGCCCATCCGCGTCGCGCCGACGAGCGCGGCATAGCCGAGGATGCCGGCGGCGATCGCCGCCACCAGCCAGCCCCATTCGCCCGGTGTCGGCGCGACCGGGGCCTCGAAGACGAGAAGCAGCAGGATGAACCCCGCCGGCACCACCATCAGGAAACCCCAGGCGGTCACCTGCAGGCTGTGCACCCCGGCCGGGACGCGCCGCGTGGCGAGGTCGCGCACGGTCAGCGTCAGGACCGCGCCGAGGGCGAGGAGCGCGGCGGGGTCGAAGCCGGCCGAGCCGGGGCGCAGGATCATCAGCACGCCGGCGAAGCCGACGAGTATCGCCGACCAGCGCCGCCAGCCCACCGGCTCGCGCAGGAAGAGCGCGGCGGCGAGCGTCACGACCAGCGGCATCGCCTGCAGGATCGCCGTGACCACCGCCAGCGGCACCAGCGCGATGGCGAGGACGACGAGCGCCGCGCTCGCCATCTCGGCGAGGTTGCGCAGGAGCACCGCGCCGCGCAGGGCCTGCGCGGTCAGGATCGTGATCCCGCGCGCCCAGGCCAGCGCGCAGAAGACCGCGCCGCCGCCGAGGCCGATGACGACCACGATCTGCCCCACCGGCATCGCCGCCGAGAGGTGCTTGATGATCGCGTCCTCGATGGCGAAGCCCGCCATCGCGCCGACCATCAGGAGGCTCGCGCGCGGATTGCCCATGTGCCGGCCGTTCCTTCACGAATGCAGCAGCGCCGCTTACCCCGGCGGGGCGGCGGGCGAAAGGTCCCGGGATCAGGATTTCAGCCGGACGCCGTAAAGCTCCAGCCGGTGACCCTTGAGCCGGTAGCCGAGGCGGCGCGCGATCGCCTCCTTCAGCGCCTCGATCTCGGGGTCGTGGAACTCGATCACCTCGCCGGTGGCGAGGTCGATCAGGTGGTCGTGATGGGCGCGCTCGGCATCCTCGTAGCGCGCCCGCCCGTCGCCGAATTCGTGGCGTTCCAGAAGCCCCTGCTCCTCGAAGAGGCGCACGGTGCGGTAGACGGTGGCGAGCGAGATCTTCGGGTCGAGCGCCGCGGCGCGGGCAAAGAGCGTCTCGACATCGGGATGGTCCTCGGCCGCCTCCAGCACCTGGGCGATCAGCCGGCGCTGCCCGGTCAGCCGCAGCCCCATCGCCTCGCAGCGCGCCACGATCCCCGTCTTCGCCTGCGTGTCGTCCATCGCCCGCCCGGTCCGCCGCGGAAAGAAACCCGCCCGTCGATCCTAGGCGATCCGGCCGGCCGGGAAAAGACGCGGCCGCGGCATTGACCTTCCGCCCGGTCCGGCCTTGACTGCGCGCGACCGAAGCCCGGAGTCGACATGGCCTATGTGCAACCCCAGCGCCGCCCGCTCGATCTGGCGGGATTCTGGATGCTTCTCGGCCTCGCCTTCGTCTTCGGCGCGAACAACGTGCTGATCAAGCTGGGCAACGAGGGGCTGCAGCCGGTCTTCTTCGCCGCCGCCCGCTCGGTGCTGGCCGGCGCGGTGCTGGCGGCCTGGATGGCCTGGCGGCGGATCGGCTTCCGCCCGGACCTGTGGCGCGCGGGGCTCCTGATCGGGTCGGCCTTCGCCGCCGAGTTCTTCTTTCTCTTCATCGCGCTCGACCTCACCACGGTGGTCCGCGCCTCGGTGCTCTTCTACGCCATGCCGCTGTGGCTGGCGGTGGCCGCGCATTTCCTCTTCCCGGGCGAGCGGCTGACGGCGCCGCGCATGCTCGGCTTCGGGCTCGGCTTCGCGGCGGTGGTGCTGGTGCTGGCCGGGCAGGCGCCCGGCGAGGCGCTGGCGGGGCAGAGCCTCGCCGGCGACCTCGCGGCGCTGGCGGCGGGGATGTGCTGGGCGGCAATCGTCATCTGCGCCCGGCTGACGCCGCTGCAGGCGGCGCCGCCCGAGACGCAGCTCTTCTGGCAGCTCCTCGTCTCGGCGCCCTTGCTGATGGCGCTGGCGCCGCTCTACGGCGGCGCCTTCGTGCGCGAGTTCGACGGCGTGCAGCTGGCGATCTTCCTGACCCATTCGCTGGCCATCGCCTCGGGCTTCGTCTTCTGGTTCTGGCTCTTGCTGCGCTACCCGGCCTCGTCGGTGGCGAGCTTCAGCTTCCTCACGCCGGTGCTCAGCGCCGGGCTCGGCTGGCTGGCGCTGGGCGAGCCGGTGACCGCGGCGCTGCCGGTGGCGCTGGCGCTGCTGGTCGCCGGGCTGGTGCTGATCAACCGCCGGCCGAGGGGCTGAAACCGGTCGGCGTCCAAATTTGGACTTTTTTATATCCATATGATTTCTCGAAATAAAAGTGGTGCCGTTAACCACAGTGAAAGCTTTGTCGAGCCTCTGGAAACGCGATCAGCGGGGGCGCGACCTTACCCCCATCGAGGGGGTGCGGTCGCGGCGGGCGCGGGGCCCGCGGGCGCCGCTCAGACCGGCAGGCCCTGCATCAGCCGCGGCTCGGCGGCGTTCAGCCCGGCGGCCTCGCGGATGAAGGCGCGGCGCAGCGCGGGGACGGCGTCGACCGCGCCGAGGCCGAGGCCGCGCAACCCCTCGAGGAGCGGATTGGCGTTCGAGAAGAGCCGGTTCACCGCGTCCATGCCCAGCGCCATCTTCACCGTGTCGAAGCGGCGCCATTCCTGGTAGCGCGCCAGAACTCCCGGTCCGGCGACATCCTCGCCGCGCCGGCGGGCCAGCGTCAGCACCTCGGCCAGCGCCGCGACGTCGCGCAGGCCGAGATTCAGCCCCTGCCCGGCGATCGGATGCACGCCATGCGCCGCGTCGCCGACCAGCGCCAGCCGCGGGGCGACGAAGCTCTCGGCGAGGCTCAGCCGCAGCGGATAGGCGAAGCGCGCGCCCTCGAGCGCGATCTCGCCGAGGAAATCGCCGAAGCGCGGGCGCAGGATCTCGAGATAGGCGGCGTCGTCGAGCGCGGCGATGGCGCGCGCGGCCGCGGTCGCCTCGGTCCAGACGATGGAGGAGCGGTTGCCGCGCAGGGGCAGGATGGCGAGCGGCCCCGCCGGCATGAAGAACTGGTGCGCGACGCCTTCGTGCGGGCGCTCGTGCGCCACCGCGCAGACCAGCGCCGTCTGCCCGTAGTCCCAGCCCAGCCGCCGGATGCCGGCGCGCGCCGCCGTGGCGCTCTCGCGCCCGTCGCAGCCGACGAGAAGATCGGCCTCGAGCTCGTCGCCCGAGGCGAGCGTGATCGTGGCGCGGTTGCCGGTCGTGTCCTGCGCGACGACCCGCGCGCCGTCGATCAGCGTGATCCGCTCCTCGCGCGCCATGGCGGCGCGGAAGGCGGCATAGAGGTGCCGGTCCTCGACCATCTGGCCCATCGGGCCTTCCTCGATCTCGGCATGGTCGAAGCCGAGCGAGAAGGGAAAGGCCCCCTGCCCGGCATGGCCCTGGCTGACCCTTATGCCGAGGATCGGCTGCGCCCTGTCAATGAGATCGGGCCAGACGCCGATCGCCGAGAGCACGCGCACCGAGGCGATCGCCAGCGCATAGGCGCGCCCGTCGAAACCGGGCTCGGCCCGCGCCGGTGCCGGGCGGGCATCGACGACGGTGACGCGGAAGCCGCCCTGGGCCAGCGCCAGCGCCAGCGCCGGGCCGTTGAGCCCGCCGCCCACGATCAGGATATCGGCCGCGTTCCGCATACCCCCAATATGCGCGCGACCGCGGGATTGTCCATGCGACAGCCCCGCGCTAAGGCTTCGGGCGCGGCGGCGGAGGGACGGGATGCGGGACGACTGGCGGTGGATGGGGGCGGCCGGGCTGGGCCGCGCGATCGAGGCGGGCGACATCTGCCCGGTGGCGCTGACCGAGGGCTTCCTCGACGCCGCCGCGAACCACCCGCACCGCGACCGCATCTATGCCCGGATGATGCCGGAACAGGCGATGGATGCGGCGATGGCGGCGCGGTCGCGGGCGCGGGCGGGGCTGCGGCGCGGGCCGCTCGACGGGGTGCCGGTGAGCTGGAAGGACCTCTTCGACACCGCCGGCGTGGCCACCGAGGCGGGCACGGCGCTGCTCAGGGGCCGGGTGCCGGGCGGCGACGCGACGGTGGTCGCGCGGCTGACCCGCGCCGGGATGCCGCCCCTGGGCAAGACCCACACGACCGAGCTTGCCTTCTCGGGCCTCGGGCTCAACCCGGTGACGAACACGCCGCCCTGGCGGCACGACCCCGGGCGGGTGCCGGGTGGCTCGTCCTCGGGCGCGGCGGCGTCGCTCGCCTGGGGGCTGGCGCCGCTGGCCATCGGCTCGGATACCGGCGGCTCGGTGCGCGTGCCGGCGGGCTGGAACGACCTCGTCGGGCTGAAGACCACGGCCGGGCGCATCCCGCTTGCCGGCGTCGTGCCGCTGGCGGCGAGCTTCGACACCGTCGGCCCGCTGGCGCGCAGCGTCGAGGATGCCGCGCTCGCCTTCGCCCTTCTCGACGAGAGCCCCGCCCCCGACCTGCGCGGTGCGACGCTCGCCGGCGCCCGGCTGATGGTGCTGGAGACCGGCGCGCTCGAGGACCTCGACCCGGCGCAGGCGGCGGCCTTCGAGGACGCGCTCGACCGGCTGGGCCGGGCCGGGGCGCGGATCGCGCGCGCCGCCATACCGGGCGTGGCCGAGGCGATGGAGATGGCCGGCATCCTCTACGCGCCGGAATGCTACGCCACCTGGCGCGAGCGGATCGAGGCCGACCCCGGGGCGATGTTCCCGCCGGTGCTCGCGCGCTTCCGCGCCGGTCGCGACCACCGCGCCGACGACTACCTGGCCGCGCGGCTGCGCCTCGACGCGCTGCGCGCCGACTTTGCCCGCGCCACCGCCGGCGTCGACGCCGTGCTGTTGCCGACGACGGCCAACCTGCCGCCGCGGATCGACGCGGTCACCGGGGACCATGCCTTCTTCACCAGCGAGAACCTGCGCACGCTGCGCAACACGCGGATCGGGAACCTGATGGGCGGCTGCGCGCTGACCCTGCCGACCGGCGCGCCCGGCTGCGGGCTGAGCCTGATGGCGCCGCCGATGGACGAGGCGCGGCTGCTGCGCCTCGGCGCCGCCGCCGAGCCGGTGCTGGCGGGCTGAGCATGGGCACCGGCTTGCGGCCGGGGCGGGCTTCTGCCACGGTCGCGCCGCCAAGGGAGGGGACATGCACGACTTCATCATCATCGGCGGCGGCGTCGCCGGGCTCTCGGCCGGGGCGCGGCTCGCCGGTCTGGGCGACGTGCTGCTGGTCGAGGCCGAGGCGCAACTCGGCTACCACGCCTCGGGCCGCTCGGCGGCGCTCTACGAGGCCGATTACGGCGCGCCGGCGACGGTGACGCTGGCGCGGGCGAGCGGCGAGGAACTGGCCGAGATGGGCGTCCTCAGCCGGCGCGGCTTTCTCGTCGTGGCGCAGGCGCACGAGGAGGCCGCCTTCGCCAGGGACTGCGCCGATCTGCGCATGACGCGCATCGGCCCGGCCGAGGCGCAGGCGATGGTGCCGATCCTCGACCTCGACCGCGTCGCCTTCGCCGCGCATACCGACGCGGCGCAGAACATCGACACCGACCTGATGCTGCAGACTTATGCGAGACGTCTGCGCGAGCGCGGCGGCGCGATCCGCACCGGCGCGCGCGCCGCCGCCATCGCCCGCGACGGCGAGGGTTGGACGGTGACGCTGGACAGCGGCGAGGAGCTGCGCGCGCGGCGGCTGGTCGACGCCGCCGGGGCCTGGGCCGACCGGGTCGCGGCGATGGCCGGTCTTCCCGGGATCGGGCTGACCCCGTGCCGCCGCTCGATCGCCCAGCTGCCCGCGCCCGAGGGGCACGACATCCGCGCCTGGCCGATGATCTTCGGCGCCGGCGAGACCTGGTACGCCAAGCCCGAGGCCGGCAAGTGGCTGGTCTCGCCGGCCGACGAGGACCCGGTCGAGCCGCACGACGCCTGGGCCGACGACATGGTGCTGGCCGAGGGGCTGGCGCGCTACGAGGAGATGGTGACGGTGCCGGTGACGCGGGTCGAGACCTCCTGGGCCGGGCTGCGCAGCTTCGCCCCCGACCGCACCCTGGTCCTCGGCCCCGATCCGCTGGACCCGGCCTTCATCTGGTGCGCCGGCCAGGGCGGGCAGGGGTTCCTGTCGGCGCCCGGCGCGGCGCGGGTGATGGAGGAGGCCGCGGGCGGCGCGCCCTCGGGATTCGCGCCCGCGATCCTCGCCGCGCTCTCGCCCGCCCGGCTGCGATGATCCGCCGGCTCGACCTGCCCGACAGCGGCGCGCCGGCCGAGGGCGCCATCCGCTTCGCGCCGTCGGCCGCGCGCAATCTCGAGCCGATCGCGGCGGTGCTGGCCGGGCATCTGCCCGAACGCGGCCGGGCGCTGGAGATCGCCAGCGGCACCGGCCAGCATGTGGTCGCGTTCGCCGCGCGTTTTCCGGGGCTCGACTGGCAGCCCTCGGACCTCGACCCCGAAAACCTCGCCTCGATCCGCGCCCGGGCAGCCGAGGCGGCGCTGCCCAACCTGCGCGATCCGATCCGCCTCGATGCCTGCGCGCCGGGCTGGGGCGCCGGGCGGGGCTGGGACGCGATCTGCCTGACGAACCTTCTGCACCTGATCTCGGTGCCCGAG
>SLPP01000200.1 GCA_007131945.1 Paracoccaceae bacterium
CCTCCTCGGCACGCAGCCGCGCGAGCCCCCAGGTGCCGACCGCCGGGTCGATGTCGACCCCGGTCACCGTCCCGCCGGGCCCGACGCGACGGGCCATGAGGCGCATCACCTCGCCCGGGCCACAGCCGGCGTCGAGCGCGCTCATCCCTTCGGCGAGGCCGGCCTGCGCCAGCACCCGGTCGGTGAACGGCGCATAGATCGCCGCCTGCTCGCGCAGCCTTTCGTATTCGCTCGTTGTCCGGGCGAGCACGTATCCGTCGGATACCACGGTCTCGGTCATCGGCTTTCCTCCTCCGCGACGCCGGTGGCGTCGCGGTCAGCTTGTGCAGACAGGATGAACCGGCAGGTCGACCGCGCGCGCCGCGAACGGCATGGCAAAGGCATCGCGTCGGCGGCGGAGCCGTTCTGCAGGAGGGACTCGGGGAAACGACCGCTTACCGCTCAAGCATATCACGAAGGACGATCGGGATCACCGACAATCGCGGCGGTGGCACCTTCCGACTGCGAGACCGGGGCGTGGTCCCCGAGCCCGGCGTGCAGCCCGGTGCGATGGTGCGGCGCCGGGCAAGCCGCGGGAAGGCCGTGACGCTGCGGCATCGGCAACGGCGACGGCGGCGGGCTTTTCCGGGCGGGCGGGCCTTGCTAGGCTTCGACCGAGGGGCCGGCGGAGGAGGCATGTCGGACAGGGCCGTCATCACCTGCGCGCTGACCGGCGTGCTGACCGATCCGCGCCGGCATCCGGTGCCGGTGACGCCGGCCGAGCTTGCCGCCTCGGCGCGCGAGGCCTGGGAGGAAGGCGCGGTCTGCATGCATCTGCATTTTCGCGACCCCGCGCCGGGGCGCGGGCACCTGCCGAGCTGGGAGCCGGCGCTGGCGGTCGAGGCGGCGCAGGCGATCCGCGACGCCTGCCCCGGCGTGATCCTGAACTTCACCACCGGCGTGATGGGCCGCGACCAGTCCGGCCCGATCGCCTGCCTGCGCGCCGCCCGGCCCGAGATCGCCGCCTGCAACGCGGGCTCGCTGAACTACCTCAAGCTGCGCGCCGACGGGACCTGGGCCTGGCCGCCGCTCGTGTTCGCCAACCCGGTGGAGAAGATCGAGGAGCTGCTTTCGGTCATGCGCCAGACCGGCACCAGGCCCGAATTCGAGTGTTTCGATCTGGGCCACCTGCGCTCGGTCGCGATGTTCGAAGCCGCGGGGATGGTCGCGCGCCCGCAGGTGAACCTGGTCATGGGCGTGGCCTCGGGCATGCCGGCGGACCCGGAGCTGCTGCCGCTGGCTCTGCGGTATCGCCCCGAGGGCGCGCCGTGGCAGGTCACCGCGATCGGCCGGGCCGAGGCCTGGGCGCTGCAGCGCCGCGCGGCGGAGCTGGGCGGGCATCTGCGCACCGGGCTCGAGGACACGTTCTACCTGCTCGACGGGGCGCGCGCTTCGGGCAACGGGGCGCTGGTCGCGGTGCTGGCAGGGCTCGCGCGCGCGGCCGGGCGCGAGCCGGCCTCGGCCGGGGAAGCGCGCGCGATCTGGGGGCTGGCATGATGGTGCTGGGCTCGACGCTGGCGGCGGGCAGCAAGGAATTCGCGCGCAACGCCGAACGGATGGCGGCCGCCTGGGGCGAGGTGCAGGCGGTGCGCGACGCCGTCGCCGCGGCGGCCGAGGCGGCGCGGCCGCGGGCCGAGGCGCGGGGGATGCTGTTGCCGCGCGACCGGCTGGCGCTCCTCCTCGATCCCGGCGCGCCCTGGCTCGAGCTCTGCGCGCTAGCCGGCTACCGGCGTTATGGCGACAGCGACGGGACCGGCGCCGGGGCGGGGGTGATCGGCGGGATCGGGCGGATCGCGGGGCGCTGGTGCCTGGTCATGGTGGACGACTACGCGGTCAAGGGTGGCACGGTGACGCCCGACGGGCTGGCGAAGAAGCTCAGGCTGATGGAGGTGGCGCGCGAGAACCGCCTGCCGCTGGTGGTGCTCGCCCAGTCGGGCGGCGCGAACCTCGCCTATGCGCACGAGGTCTTCATCCCCGGCGGGCGCGCCTTCGCCCTGCAGGCGCGGCTTTCGGCACTGGGCATTCCCCAGGTCACCGTGGTGCACGGCTCGGCAACCGCCGGTGGCGCGTATCAGCCGGGGCTCTCGGACCACGTGGTGATGGTGCGGGGCCAGGCGACGATGTACCTCGCCGGCCCGCCGCTTCTGAAGGCCGCGACCGGGGAGGAGGCGACCGACGAGGAACTGGGCGGGGCCGAGATGCATTGCGCGGTCGCCGGCACCGGCGACTACCTGGCCGAGGACGATGCCGACGGCATTCGCCTGGCGCGCGAGATCGTCGCCGGGCTGCCGGGGGCGGAGGCGCCGGCGGGCGACTGGGCGCCGCCGCTCTACCCGGCCTCGGATCTCGCGGGGCTGGTGCCGGCGGACCCGAAGGTGCCCTATGACTGCCGCGAGATCGTCGCGCGGCTCGCCGACGGGTCGGACTTTCTCGAGTTCAAGGCGGCCTATGACACCGGCACGATCTGCGGCACGATGCGCGTCGAGGGCCGGGCCTGCGGCGTGATCGGCAACAACGCCCCGATCACCGCCGAGGGCGCGGCGAAGGCCGGGCAGTTCATCCAGCTCTGCGACCAGGCCGGCACGCCGATCCTGTTCCTCCACAACACCACGGGGTTCCTGGTCGGTACCGAGCCCGAGCGCGCGGGGATCATCAAGCACGGCTCGAAGATGATCCAAGCGGTGGCGAATGCGCGGGTGGCGAAGATCTCGATCGTCGTCGGCGGCTCCTACGGCGCGGGCAACTACGCAATGTGCGGGCGGGGGTTCGATCCGCGCTTCCTCTTTGCCTGGCCGACCGCGCGCACGGCGGTGATGGGCGGGGCGCAGGCCGGGAAGGTGCTGCGCATCGTGGCCGAGGCGAAGATGCGCAAGGCCGGCGCGGTCGACGAGGCGCGGCTGGCGAAGCTGGAGGCGGAGACGGCGGCGATGCTGGAGGCGCAGACGACGCCTCTGATGTCCTCGGCGCGGCTGGAGGATGACGGGATCATCGACCCGCGCGACACGCGGCAGGTGCTGGCGCTGGCGCTGGAAATCATCGCCGCGGGCGCGGCGCGGGCGCTCAAACCCAACACGTTCGGCGTGGCGCGGCTATGAGTTTCGAATCTATCCTTATCGCCAACCGCGGCGAGATCGCACTGCGGGTGATCCGCACGGCGCGGGCGATGGGTTACCGGACGGTCGCGGTCTACGCCGACCCCGATGCCGGCGCGCCGCATGTCGCCGCCGCCGACGCGGCGGTAGGGCTGGGGCCGGCGGGGGCATATCGGGACGGCGCGGCGGTGATCGCGGCAGCGCGGGCAACGGGCGCGGGGGCGGTGCATCCGGGCTACGGGTTTCTTTCCGAGAACGCGAACTTCGCCGAGGACTGTGCGGCGGCGGGGCTCGTCTTCATCGGCCCGGGCGCGGATGCGATCCGGCTGATGGGCGACAAGGCGGCGGCGAAGGCGGCAATGGGGGCGGCCGGCGTGCCCACCCTGCCCGGCTACGACGGCGCCGACCAGGCGGATGCGGTGATGATCGCCGAGGCCGGGCGCATCGGATTCCCTGTCATGGTCAAGGCCGCGGCCGGCGGCGGGGGCAAGGGGATGCGGCTGGTGCGCGACCCTTCCGCCCTGCCCGAGGCGCTGGCACGCGCCCGTTCCGAGGCCGGGCGCAGCTTCGGCGACGACCGGCTGATCCTCGAGCGCGCGCTGCTCGCACCACGGCATATCGAGGTCCAGCTGCTCGCCGATAGCCACGGGAACGTCCTGCACCTGGGCGAGCGCGACTGCTCGGTCCAACGCCGCCACCAGAAGGTGATCGAGGAGGCCCCGGCGCCCGGGCTCGATGCCGGCCTGCGCGCTCGGCTGGCAGCGGCGGCGGTGGCGGCGGCGAAAGCCTGCGGCTATGTCGGCGCGGGGACGGTCGAGTTCCTGCTCGACGCCGAAGGAGACTTCCACTTCCTCGAGATGAACACCCGGCTTCAGGTCGAACACCCGGTGACCGAGGCGGTGACCGGGCACGACCTGGTCGAATGGCAGATCCGCATCGCCGGCGGCGAGGCGTTGCCGGCGCTCGACCCCGAACCGCAGTGCCACGCGATCGAGGCGCGGCTCTATGCCGAGGATCCGGGCGCGGGCTTCCTGCCGCAGACCGGGCGCGTCCTGCGCTGGCGCTCGGCGCCGGGGCTGCGCACCGACCATGCGCTGGCCGAGGGGGTGGCGGTGACCGCCGACTACGACCCGATGCTGGCGAAGCTGATCGCCCACGGGCCGGACCGCGAGACCGCGCGGCACCGGCTGATCGCCGGGCTGGAGGCGACCGAGATCCTGGGGCTGCGCACCAACCGCGCCTGGCTGCTGGGCATCCTGCGGCACCCCGATTTCGCCGCCGGCCGGGCGACGACCGACCTGCTGGAAAGGCTGGAACCGGCGCCCGACCCGGGGCCCGAACCGCTGGTGCTGGCGCTCGCGGTCTTCCTGTTCGCCGCGCGCGGCGCGCCGGGCCCATCGCATCCGCGCTTCGGCTGGACCAACGCGCCGCGCCCGCTCCTGCGCCGGCGGCTGGAAGTGGACGGGGCGGTCCGCGAGGTCGCGCTGCGCCTGGGACCGGGACCGGGATTGCAGATCGAGGACGGGCCCGAGGTCGCGGTCGGCGGCTGGGACGCGGGACGCCTCCGCTGGACGGCGGAGGGGATCGCGGGCACCCTGCCATTTGCCTTCAACGGCGCCGCGCTGCATCTCGGCGCGCATGTCCTGCGCGACGTGACCCTCTCGCCGCCGGCGACGCGCGAGGCGGTGTCGGACGGGCGCCTCGTCGCGCCGATGGCGGGCATGGTGGTCTCGGTCGCGGTAAACCCGGGCGACGCGGTCGAGCGCGGGCAGGTCCTCGCCGTGATGGAGGCGATGAAGATGGAGCACCCGCTGTGCGCGCCCCGCGCCGGACGGGTGGAACGGTTGGCGGTCACGCCGGGGATGCAGCTCGCCGCCCGCGCGCTGGTCGCCGAGATCGGAGAGGCGACATGATCGAACTTTGGCACTGCAAGGATGCGCGCTCGCTGCGCGCGCTGTGGACGCTCGAGGAGCTGGAGCTCGACTACCGGCTTCACCTGATGCGCTTTCCGCCGCGCATGGCCGAGCCGACCTATCTGGAGGTCAACCCGCTGGGCACGGTGCCGTTCCTGATCGACGGCGAGACGCGGATGACCGAATCGGTCGCGATCTGCCACTACCTGGCGCGCCGCTACGGTGACAGGCGGCTGGCGGTGGCGCCGGAGGATCCCGACTACGGCAGCTGGCTGAACTGGATGTATCACGCCGACGCGACGCTGACCTTTCCCCAGACGCTGGTCCTGCGTTACGGCCGGTTCGAGCCGGTCGAGCGGCGCCAGCCGCAGGTGGTCGAGGACTACACGCGCTGGTTCTTCGCCCGGCTGAAGCTGGTCAACGCCCGGCTGGAGGCGGCGGAATGGCTGGTCGCGGACCGCTTCACCGCCGCCGATATCGCCGTGGGCTACGCGCTGCACCTTGGCCGGGTGATCGGGCTCGGCGAGAGCTACAAGCCGCAGACCGCCGCCTATCTCGACCGGCTGAGCGCGCGCCCCGCCTTCGAGCGCGCGATCGCGCAGGGCGCCGGGCTGCCGGGGTTCTGAGACCGGGGATTGCCGACGAGCGCGCCGGGGCTAGAGTCCGGGTAGTGGAACAGGTTGAGAGGGGCGCATGTACCTGACGATGAACCGCTTCAAGGTTAGGCTGGGCCGCGAGGACGACTTCGAATCCGTCTGGAAGACGCGCGACAGCCATCTGCGCGAGGTGCCGGGCTTCAGGGCCTTTCACCTGATGAAGGGCCCCGAGCGCGACGGGTATCGCCTCTATGCCTCGCACACGCTTTGGGAATCGCAGGCCGCCTTCGAGGCCTGGACGCGCTCCGAGGCCTTCCGGGCGGCGCATCGCGGCGCCGGCGGGCACAAGGACCTCTATCTCGCCCCGCCCGAGCTGGAGGTCTTCCAATCGGTTCAGACGATCACCGCCTGATGTCGCAGATCACCGCCGGCGGCGACGGTCCGGAACCCCGGCGGCCGACCGTGCACGAGGCCGGTGCGCACGCGTGCGCAATAGCGCAAGATCATGATATGGAAAGATAAAAATCTTCCGTTAACCACAACGAAACCTTCCCACGGCGGCGAATGGCCGGCCGCGGACTGCGCCGGAGCCGGCCGGACCGCCCGGTCAGGGGGCCAGCGCCGGCTCGGCGCTCGCCCCGGCATCGGCGACCGGCGCCAGCGGCGCGAAGCGGGCGGTGAAATGGCGCAAGGCGCGCGGCTCGTGGGTGATGCGCAGCCCGGCGAGGATGTCCTTGCGGGGGGCGAGTTCGGCAAAGGTCTCGACGATGTAGTCGGCATGCGACTGCGTGTAGACCCGCCGCGGCATCGCCAGGCGCACCAGGTCCATCGCCGCCGGCCGCTCGCTGCCGTCGGGCTGGCGGCCGAACATCACCGTTCCGATCTCGCAGGCGCGGATGCCGCCTTCGAGATAGAGCGCGCAGGCCAGCGCCTGGCCCGGATAGGCAAGCGGCGGGATCTGCGGCAGCCAGGCGCGGGCATCGACGAAGACCGCGTGGCCGCCGGCGGGCTGGACCACCGGAACGCCCAGCGCCTCGAGCCGCTCGCAGATATAGGCGTTGGTGCGCACGCGGTAGGCGAGGTAGTCCTCGTCGACGATCTCGGCGAGGCCCTGGGCGATGGCGTCGAGGTCGCGCCCGGCCAGCCCGCCATAGGTCGGAAATCCCTCGGTCTGGATCAGCCGGGTGCGCGCGCGTTCGGCCAGATCGTCGTCGTCGAGCGCCAGCCAGCCGCCGATATTGGCGAAGGCGTCCTTCTTGGCGCTCATCGTCATCGCGTCGGCGCCGGCGAAGATGTCGCGCACGATCTCGGGCACCGGGCGGCCGGCCTGGTCGGGCTCGCGCATCCGGATGAACCAGGCATTCTCGGCGAAGCGGCAACCGTCGATGACGAAGAGCGTGCCGTGGCGATGCGCCAGATCGCGCGCGGCGTGGATGTTCTCGAGGCTCACCGGCTGGCCGCCACCGGCGTTGTTGGTCACCGTCAGCATGACGCAGGGCACGCGCCCGGCATGCTCGCGCAGGAACGTGTCGAGCCGGTCGAGGTCGATATTGCCCTTGAACGGGTGGCGCGAGGCCGGATCGCGACCCTCGGCGATGACCAGATCGACGGCTGTCGCGCCGGTCGCCTCGATATTGGCGCGGGTGGTGTCGAAATGCGTGTTCGACGGCACCAGCTTGCCGGGCCCACCCAGAAGGTGGAACAGGATCGCCTCGGCAGCGCGGCCCTGATGCGTCGGGATGACGTGGCGGAACGGCATCAGCGCCTTCACCGCCGTTTCGAAGCGCAGGAACGAGGGTGAACCGGCGTAGCTTTCGTCGCCCAGCATCACCGCGGCCCATTGCCGCGTGCTCATCGCCGAGGTGCCGGAATCGGTCAGCAGGTCGATGATCACATCCTCGGAGGCGAGCGCGAAGAGGTTGTGATGCGCCGCGCGCAGGAGCGCCGCGCGCTCGGCGCGGGTGGTCATCCGGATCGGTTCGACGGTCTTGATGCGGAAGGGTTCGATGATCGTCTTCATGGGGCTCCTTTCCGCCCCGCGGGGCCGATGCGCCGCGGTTGCCGGCCTTCCGGCCGACCGCGCCCAGCGCCCATTGACGCCGCCCGGAAGGCGGCGCCGGTTGCATGCCGGGCCCGGATCGCGGCGCCGCCCGGCAGACGCCGTCTTCAGCCGGCCGAGCGGCGCGGCGGCTCGCCCGGCGCCGGCAGGGCCTCGGGCAGGGCGCCGTCGGCGGCGGGCATAGCGTCGCCGGCGCCGGTCTCGGCGGCCATCAGCTTGATCATCGTCGCCAGCGTGATCGTGCCCAGCGTGGCGCGGGTAATGTCGTCGATCTCGGCCATGATCGCGGCCAGGACGCGGCCCGCAGGCGTCGGGCCGAAAGGCTCGGGGCCGGTGCTGCCCATCTCCTCGACCTGCATCACCACGTCGAGGAGCGTCACCCGGCGCGGGTTGCAGGCCAGCCGGTATCCGCCCCCCACCCCGCGCACCGACTGCGCGTAGCCCGCCCGCACCAGCGTCTTCATCACCTTCGCCAGGTGGTGCGGCGAGACGTCGTAGATCTCGCCGATCTCGGCGACCGAGCGCTGCCGGTCGGGGGTGCGGGCCAGCTCCACCAG
>SLPP01000232.1 GCA_007131945.1 Paracoccaceae bacterium
TACGGCGCGCTGGTCGACGCGGCCAGGATCTCGGGCGTGCTGATGCTGATCATCTCGCTCGCCGGGCTTTTCGCCTGGGCCGGTTCGACCATGGGCGCGTTCCGGGCCACGGCGCAGATGCTGATGTCGGTCAGCGACAACCAGTGGGTGATCCTGGCGCTGATCATGCTCATCGTGCTGCTCGCCGGCATGGTGCTCGATGGCGTCTCGATCTACCTGATCGCGATGCCGCTCTTCATCCCGATCGTGCAGGCCTTCGAATGGTCCTTCGTCTGGTTCGGGGTGATCCTGTCGATCAACATCGCCATGGGCCAGTTCACGCCACCGGTCGCGGTCAACCTGATGGTCACCGCCAAGATCGCCCGCATCCCCATCGAAGCGACCTTCCGCTGGGTCGGCTGGCTGCTCATCGCGATGCTCGCCGTGCTGGCGCTGGTCATCGCCTTCCCCGAGATCGCGCTCTGGCTGCCGCGCGTGCTTGGCTACCGCATCACATGAGGACCGCATGACCAGCCCGACGAACGAGATCACCGGCGGCGAGGCCCTCGCGCGGGCGCTTCTGGCGCACGAGGCGGGACCGATCTTCGGCATGGGCGGGTTCCAGCTCCTGCCCTTCTACGACGCCGCCCGCCGGCTGGGGCTGCGGCACTTTCTCATCAACGACGAACGCTGCGGCGCCTTCGCGGCGGATGCCTGCGCCAAGGTCTCGGGCCGCGTCGGGCTGGTCGACGCGACGCTGGGGCCGGGAGCCACGAACTTGGTGACCGGGCTGGTCGAGGCGCTGAACGCCGGGTCGCCCCTCGTCGCCATCGTCGGCGACACGCACCGCGCCCATTCCTGGAAGAACATGACGCAGGAGGCCCGCCAGGCCGAGATCCTGCGCCCGGCCTGCAAGGACGTCCTCCGCGTCGAGGTCATCTCGCGGATCCCCGAGCTCACCCGCCGCGCCTTCGCCCTCGCCACCACCGGCCGCCCCGGCCCGGTCGCGCTGATCGTCCCCGAGGATGTCGCCCACGGCACCCACGGCTTCGCCCCCGAAGACTTCGATGCCGATCCGCGCTACCGGGGCGTCCCCGCCCTGCGCTGCGCCCCCGATGCCGAGAGCATTGCCGAGGCCGTGCGCCTCCTCTCGCGCGCCGAACGGCCGCTGATCCTCGCCGGCGGCGGCGTGCATCTGTCGCAGGCCGCGCCCGATTTGCAGGTCTTCGCCGAGGTCGCGCAGATCCCCGTCGCCCACACGATGAGCGGCAAGGGCGCCATCGCCTGCACCTCGCCGCTCTCGGCCGGTCTCTTCGGCCGCTACGACCGGATCGCGAACGGGCTGATCGAGGAGGCCGACTGCCTGCTCGTCGTCGGCTGCAAGCTGGGCGAGATCGCGACCAAGCGCTACACCGTGCCCGCGCCGGGAAAGACGCTCATCCATCTCGACTGCGTGGCCGAGGAGATCGGCCGCACCTACCGCCCGACCCTGCCGCTCTGGGGTGACGCGCGCGAGGGGCTGCGCGCGCTCGGCGCGGCGATGACCGACCCGCCCGCCGCCCGCGCCGACTGGTGCGGCGAGGTCGTGCGCCGCATGGATGCCTGGCACGAGACGGCGCGGGCGCGGCTGGAAAGCGACGAGGTGCCGGTCTCGATGGGCCGGCTGATGGGCGAGCTGAACCGGGGCCTGCCCGCGGACGCCGTGCTGATCGCCGACGGGGGCTTCGCCGCGCATTGGGGCGGGCTGCTCTACGACCAGCCCCGCGCCGGGCGTGGCTTCGTCCCCGACCGCGGCTTCGCCTCGATCGGCTACGGCCTACCGGGGGCGATCGGCGCGAAGCTGGCGGCCCCCGACCGACCGGTGGTGGCGCTGACCGGCGACGGCGGCTTCAACATGGTACTGGGCGAGATCGAGACCGCGCGCCGGCTGGGCCTCGCCGTCACGGTCATCGTCGTCAACAACGCCGCCTCGGGCTACGTCAAGGCGCTGCAGCACCTGATGTACGGGCCGGGCGCCTACCAGTCCTCGGACCTCGCCGAGACCGACTATGCCGCCGCCGCCCGCGCGCTGGGCTGCCACGGCATCCGCGTCGAGGCGCCGGGTGATCTGGCCGGCGCGCTGGCGCAGGCGCTGGCCAATACCGGTGCGCCGACGGTGCTGGATGTCGTCGTCACCCGCGATCCGGGCGCGATGCTGCCCGCCGCCGACAGCCGCGCGGTGCAGGTGAAGAAGGGCGACCGGATTGCCTGAGCCCCTGCTTCTCGACAGCATCACCCGTGCCGATGCCTCGGCGCGGGGAGAGGTCGTCGTCGCCGGGTCGCATGGCGGGGTCTATACCGCGTCGCTGGCGCTGAAGGCGCGCTGCCGGGCGGTGATCCTGCACGATGCCGGGGTCGGCCGCGACGGCGCGGGCGTGGCGGGCCTCGCCTGGCTCGAAGGCCACGGCATGGCCGCGGCGGCGGTCGATCACAAGAGCGCCGAGATCGGACAGGCCGGGCGGATGTACGCAAGCGGGCGCATCTCGCATGCCAACGGGCCGGCGCGGGCGCTTGGGGTGGCGCCGGGGATGGCCTGCCGCGACGCCGTCGCGCTGCTTGCCGCCGCGTCGATCCCCGCCGGCGCCGCGCCGGACCTGGCCGAGGCCCGCGCCGTCCTGCGCCCCGAAGGCGCGCGGCGGGCGCTGGTGCTGGTCGATTCGGCCTCGCTGGTCGTGCCCGAGGATGCCGGGCAGGTCGTCGTCACCGGCTCGCACGGGGCGCTCTACGGCACCGACCCGGCGAACGCGCTCAAGGCCGATGCCTTCGCCGCGCTCTTCAACGATGCGGGCGGCGGGGCGACGACCCGCCTGCCGCTCCTCGCGGCGCGCGGCATCGCGGCGGCGACCGTCGCGGCGATGAGCGCGCGGATCGGCGAGGCGCGCTCCACCTGGGCAGACGGCGTGATCTCGGCCGCGAACGCGCCGGCGCGCGCGCTCGGGGCGGAGCCGGGGGTGGCGGCGCGGGACTTCGTGGACCGGGCGCTAAGGGCCTGAGCGGGTTTTCGCGGGGGTGCGCAAATTTGAGCACTTCGGCAAAGTCTTGAAATTGCGTGGTAATCTGGTTCCGTTAACCGCAACGAAACTTTCGCGCCGGGCACCGAAGGGGCGTGACGGGGCGGCGCATCCGTCGGCCGCATCTCATCGCAGATCCGTCTGATCCGTTCGGCAACATCTGCGGCGGTGTCTCGCCCGTGCTTTCCGAAGGGATCGAGCGCAAGCCGTATCACCCGCCCCTTGCCGCGCCGCGCTTTGCTGGTAGCCTGTCCTCGGGCGACCGGAGGGCAGAACATGGGCGATCAGTCGGGTTTCATCGCGCATCTGCGCAGCGAACTGGCCGAAATCCGCGACGCGGGGCTCTACAAGGCCGAACGCCCCATCGCCTCGCCGCAATCGGGCCGCGTCACGCTCGAGGACGGGCGCGAGGTGCTGAACCTCTGCGCCAACAACTACCTCGGCCTCGCCGATCACCCGGAACTGGTGGCCGCCGCGCACGAGGCGCTGGACCGGCTGGGCTTCGGCATGGCCTCGGTGCGCTTCATCTGCGGCACGCAGGTCGAGCACAAGAAGCTCGAGAAGCGACTCGCCGCGTTCCTGAAGACCGAGGACGTGATCCTGTTTCCAAGCTGCTTCGACGCCAATACCGGGCTTTTCGAGGCGCTGCTGGGGCCGCAGGATGCGATCATCTCGGACGCGCTCAACCATGCCTCGATCATCGACGGGGTGCGGCTGTGCAAGGCGGCGCGGTATCGCTACGCCAACAACGACATGGCGGAACTCGAGGCGCGGCTGCAGGAGGCCGCGGGCGCGCGCTTCCGGCTGGTCGTCACCGATGGCGTCTTCTCGATGGACGGAATCATCGCCGACCTGCCGGCGATCTGCGAGCTTGCCGAGCGCCACGGCGCGATGGTCATGGTCGATGACAGCCACGCCGTGGGCTTCGTCGGCGCGCATGGGCGCGGCACGCCGGAGCTGACCGGGACCGAGGCGCGCGTGGACATCCTGACCGGCACGCTGGGCAAGGCGCTGGGCGGGGCCTCGGGTGGCTATGTCGCGGGCCGCGCCGAGGTCGTCGAGATGCTGCGCCAGCGCGCGCGGCCCTATCTCTTCTCGAACACGCTGGCGCCGGTCATCACAGCGACGACGCAACGCGCGCTCGACCTGGTCGAGGGCTCGGGCGAGCTGCGCGCGCGGCTCAAGGCGAACGCGGCGCGGTTCCGCGAGGGGATGGAGGCGGCGGGCTTCCGCCTTGCCGGCGCCGGCCATCCGATCATCCCGGTGATGCTGGGCGACGCGGCGCTGGCGGGCCGCATGGCCGAGGCGATGCTGGCGCGCGGCGTCTATGTCACGGCCTTTTCCTACCCGGTGGTTCCCAGGGGCCAGGCGCGGATCCGCACGCAGATGTCGGCGGCGCATGGCAGGGACGATCTCGACCAGGCCATCGCCGCCTTCGCGGATGCCGGGCGCGAGCTGGGCGTGATCAACTGAGGGGGCGGGGATGGGCAACATGATGCGCGCGATCGTCAAGGCCAGGCCCGAGCCGGGGCTGTGGTTCGAGGAGGTGCCGGTGCCCGAACCGGGGCCGACCGAGGTGCTGATCCGGGTGGCCAAGTCGGCGATCTGCGGCACCGACGTGCATATCTGGAACTGGGACGACTGGGCGCGGGCGACGGTGCCGGTGCCGCTGGTCGTGGGGCACGAATTCTGCGGCACCATCGCCGATACGGGCAGCGCAGTGACCCGCTTCCGCCCCGGCCAGCGCGTCTCGGGCGAGGGGCATATCGTCTGCGGCACCTGCCGCAACTGCCGCGCCGGCCGGGGCCATCTGTGCCGCAACACGAAGGGCGTCGGCGTCCAGCGGCCCGGCGCCTTCGCCGAATACCTGTGCCTGCCGCAGGAAAACGTCGTGCCGATCCCCGACGACATAACCGACGAGGTGGCGGCGATCTTCGACCCGCTGGGCAATGCCGTGCATACCGCGCTCTCGTTCGATCTGGTCGGCGAGGACGTGCTGGTCACCGGCGCCGGGCCGATCGGCATCATGGGCGCCATGATCGCGCAAAGGGTGGGGGCGCGGAAGGTGCTGATCACCGATCTCAACGACGACCGGCTGCGGCTCGCCGACGCGGTCGGCATCGCCCACACGCTCAACCCCGCGCGCGAGAACCTGCGCGACCGAATGGAGGCGATGGGCATGACCGAGGGCTTCGATGTCGGGCTCGAGATGTCGGGGGCGGCGGCGGCCTTCCGGCAGATGATCGACGTGATGAACAACGGCGGCAAGGTCGCGATCCTCGGCATCGCCCCGGCGGCGTTCGAGATCGACTGGAACAAGGTCATCTTCAAGATGCTGACGCTCAAGGGCATCTACGGCCGCGAGATGTACGAGACCTGGTACAAGATGATCGCGCTGGTGCAGTCGGGGCTCGACGTCACGCCGCTGATCACCCACCGGCTGCCGATCGGGCGCTTCGACGAGGGGATGGCGGCGATGCGCGCGGGGCGTTCGGGCAGGGTGGTGCTCGACTGGGGCTGAGCGCGCCGCTGGACAGTTCGTCGCGAAACCGACACAACGCGGCGTCCCGGGCGGGCCGGGGCGGGGAGGGCGACAGGTGTCCGGAGCGGTGATCTTTCTCGAACTCGCCGGGGCGGTGGCGCTGCTCCTGTGGGCGACGCGGATGATCCAGACCGGCGTGCAGCGCGCCTTCGGGCATCTGCTCAAGGATGCGCTGCGCCGGGCGCTCGGCACGGCGCCGAGCGCGGCGCTGGCCGGCGGTGCGCTGGCCATGGCGCTGCAGAGCGCGACCGCCGTCGCCGTCGTCGTCAGCGGCTTCGCCGGGGCCGGGCTGGTGCCGGTCGGGCGCGCGATCACCGCGCTTCTCGGCGCCGATCTCGGCTCGGCGCTGGTCGCGCTGATCCTGCAGCTGGATCTCTCGCTCCTGGTGCCGGTGCTGCTGCTGCTGGGGCTGATCCTGTTTCGCAATGCCGGCACCAAGCGCTGGCAGCAGGTCGGGCGCATCCTGCTCGGCGTCGGGCTGCTCTTGCTGTCGCTGCGCCTGATCGGGGCGGCGGCGGCGCCGCTGGGGGAAAGCGCGCTGCTGCCGCTGGTGCTGGGCTATCTTTCCGAGGACTGGCTCACCGCCTTCCTGCTGGCGGCGCTGATGGCGCTGCTCTTCCATTCCTCGATCGCCGCGATCCTCGTCATCGCGGCGCTGGCGCAGCAGGGTCTGGTGCCGGCGATCCTGATCCTGCCGGTGGTCCTGGGCATCAACGCCGGCGCGGCATTGATCCCGGTCTATCTGACGCGCGGCATGGCGCATCCGGCGCGGCTGGTGCCGCTGGGCAACCTGCTGCTGCGCGGCGGCGGGGCGCTGGCCGGGCTCGCGCTCTTGTTTCTTGTCCGCCCCGACCCGCTGGCGCTTGTGCCGGGGATCGAGACGCCGGCTTCGGTGGCGGTCAGCGCGCATGTCGCCTTCAACGCGGCGCTGGTGATCCTTGGCCTCGCGCTGTCCGGGCCGCTTGCCCGCGCGCTTTCGGGCATCTTCGCCCCGGCGGCGGGGCGCTCGCGTCTGGGCGAGACGCGGCAGAGCGCGCTCAACGACTCCGATCTCGCCATGCCCTCGGTCGCCATCGCCAATGCCGCCCGCGAGCTGATGGTCATCTGCGAGCGGGTGGAGACGATGATGGCCCGCGTTCCCGGCCTCTACCGCGAGCCCGATGCGGCCGATGCGGCCGAATTGCAGGCGCTCGACGACGAGGTCGACGCGATCCACACGGCGATCAAGCTCTATCTCTCGCGCATCCCCGACGACGCGCTCGACTCGCACGAACTCGACCGGGTCAACGAGATCCTCGCCGCAACGATCAAGCTCGAACAGATCGCCGACATCATCACCCGCAACCTGGTCACCAAGGCGAAGAAGAAGGCCGATCGCCGTGTCGAGTTCTCGGACGCCGGCTGGGAGGAACTCAGCGCCATGCACGCCGAGGTGCTGGCCAATACCCGCCGCGCCTTCTCGGTGGTGCTGTCGGGCGACGTGAGCCTGGCGCGCGAACTGGCGCGCAGCAAGGAACGGCTGCGCCGGCTGGAACACGACAGCGAGATGGGGCACCTGGAGCGGTTGCGCGCCGGCGATCCGCACAGCCGCGAGACCTCGACGCTGCACATGGACATCGTCCGCGACCTGAAGGAGATCAACTCGCTTCTCGTCTCGCTGACCTATCCGGTGCTCGACCGCGAGGGGATGCTGCGCCCGTCGCGGCTGGTCTGAACGGCGGCCGCGCCTCAGGGGTCCGGCCGCGGCAGACGGACCGATCGGCCGGGCGGGCGATTCGGCGCGGTGGTCGGGGCGGTCGGGGCGGGATCCCGAAACCGCGCGCCTGCGGGCTTGCAATCCGCGCCGCGACGGTCGACGGTGGCGCTGCGCCGCCCCGGAAAGAGCCATGGCCGAAGACCACTACGACGACGCCCATATCGCCTTTCTCGAGGATATCTGGGGCGCGGGATATCTCTCGCCCGGCGGACCGGAGGAGGTGGCGCGCGTTCTCGACGGGCTCGACCTGGGCGGCGCGCATGTCCTCGACATCGGCTGCGGCCCGGGCGCGATCACCCTGGCGCTGGCTCGCGACTTCGGCGCCGGGCGGGTGACGGGCATCGATGTCGAGGCGCCGGTCTGCGCGGCGGCACGCCGGCGGGTGCGGGGGGGCGGGCTCGACGACCGCATCGAGATCCGGCAGGTCGCGCCCGGCCCGCTCGACTTTCCCGAGGGATCCTTCGACGTCGTCTTCTCGAAGGATTCGATCATCCACATCCCCGACAAGGTCTTCCTGGCGCGCGAGGTCTTCCGCGTGCTGCGCCCCGGCGGCTGGTTCGCGGCCTCGGACTGGCTGATCGGGCATGACGGGCCGCCGTCGGAAGCGATGCGCCGCTACATCGCGCTCGAGGATCTCGACTTCGCCATGGCCTCGCCCGGCACCTATCGCGCCGCGCTGGAGGGCGCCGGGTTCGGCGAGATCGCGCTGACCAACCGCAATCCATGGTACGCGCGCGTCGGCCGGCAGGAGCGCGACTGGCTCACCGGCCCCGAACGCGCCCGCCTCGAAGCCGCGCATGGCGCCGGCTTCATCGCCCGGCAGGTCACGATCTGGACGGCGATGGTGGGCGTTCTCGAAAGCGGCGAGCA
>SLPP01000026.1 GCA_007131945.1 Paracoccaceae bacterium
CGGCAGCGGGTGATGAAGCTCCTTGCCGCCGACGGGGTCGAGGTGGTCGAGACGGTGCTGACGGTCGAGGATTTCGCCCGCGCCGACGAGACCTTCTGCACTGGCAACATCGCCAAGGTGATGCCGGTCGCCCGCTTCGAGGACCGCGAGCTGCCGCCCGGCCGCATCACCGCCCGCGCGCGCGAGCTCTACTGGGACTTCGCCCATTCCAGATGAGCAGGGCGCGGGGCTTCACGCCCCGTCGTCATTGGTTCTCGAACCAGTGGCGAACCAATGACACCCCCCCAAAGAGGGCGCGCGCGCCCTTCGGAACCCCCCGCAACCCGACCGGAGATCCCCGATGCCGCAATCCGTCCCGCAATCGCATCTGATGCGCGCGATCGAGATCACGCGGCCCGGCGGGCCCGAGGTGCTGGTGCCCAGCGACCGCCCGGTGCCGGTACCGGGTGCGGGCGAGATCGTCATCCGCGTGGCCTGGGCGGGGGTCAACCGTCCCGACGCGCTGCAGCGCGCCGGTGCCTACGCGCCGCCGCCCGGCGCCTCGGACCTGCCCGGGCTCGAGGCCGCGGGCCATGTCGCCGCGGTCGGACCCGGAGTCACCCGCTGGCGCGAGGGCGACCGGGTCTGCGCGCTCCTGCCCGGCGGCGGCTATGCCGAATATGTCGCGACCCCGGCCGAGCACGCGCTGCCGGTCCCGGCCGGCATGTCCCTGCGCGAGGCCGCCTGCCTGCCCGAGACCTTCTTCACCGTCTGGACCAATGTCTTCGAGCGGGGCGGGCTGCAGGCGGGCGAGCGCTTCCTTGTCCACGGCGGCTCGTCCGGCATCGGCACCACCGCGATCCAGCTTGCGGGCGCGCGCGGGGCGCGGGTCTTCGCCACCGCCGGTTCGGCCGAGAAATGCGCCGCCTGCACGCGGCTCGGCGCCGAGCGCGCCATCAACTACCGCGAAGAGGATTTCGTCCGGGTCCTGAAGGCCGAAGGGGGCGCGAACCTGATCCTCGACATGGTCGGCGGCGACTACCTGCCGCGCAATGTCCAGGCGATGGCCGATGACGGACGGCTGGTGCAGATCGCCTTCCTGCAAGGCCCGAAGGTCGAGCTTAACTTCGCCCAGGTCATGACCCGCCGACTGACGATCACCGGGTCCACCCTGCGCCCGCAGTCGCACGCCGCCAAGGCCCGCATCGCCGCGGCACTGGAACGCGAGATCTGGCCGCTTCTGGAGGCCGGCCGCGTCGCGCCGGTGATGGACCGCGAGTTTCCGCTCGACGAGGCGGCGGCGGCGCATGCGCGGATGGAAAGCTCCGCCCATATCGGCAAGATCGTCCTTCGGGTCGCGGGCGGCTGAAGGGCGCGGGGCGGGGCGCCGGGCAGAGGGCGACCCGCCGGATCAACACACGCCGAACGACGTGTCCGACGCCAGGTTTTCCACCGCTTCGGATCAGGAAAGGACCCGCATGACCGGGCATCGCCACCTTCTCTCGCCGATCTCGCTGCGCGGCCACAGCCTGCGCAACCGGATCGTCTTCGGGGCGCATACCAACAACATGTCCGAGGGGGGCCTGCCGGGGCCGCGGATGGCGGCCTACCTGCTCGAACGCGCGCTTGGGGGCGCGGCGATGATCGTCGCCGAACCGATGCCGGTGCATCTCACCGGCGTGCTGACGCGGGGCAACTTCCTGCATGGGACTGACACGGTAATCCCGCACTTCCGCAAGCTGACCGAGCCGGTGAAGGAAGCCGGCGCGGTGATCCTGCAGCAGCTCTACCATATCGGCGCGCATGGCGATTCCGATCTCAGCTTCGCGCCGCACTGGTCGCCCTCGGGGCATGCGAGCTACCACGACAGCGACGGCTCGCACCGCATGACCGTGGCCGAGATCGAGGAACTGATCGAGGCGCACATCGCCGCCGCCATCCGCTGCCGCGAGTCGGGCTTCCAGGGCGTCGAGGTCTGGGCGGCCTACCACTCGCTGCTCGATCAGTTCTGGACGCCGTGGAGCAACACGCGCGACGACGAATGGGGCGGCAGCCTAGAGAACCGCACGCGCTTTTCCCGCCGGGTGATCGAGGGCATCCGCCGCGCCTGCGGCGAGGATTTCGTGATTGGTCTCGCCGTCTCGACCTCGGATGCGCACGAGGTCACGCTCTCGGTCGAGAGCCTGCTCGAGATCGTCGCGCTGCACGACGCGACCGGTCATGTCGATTACGTCACCTGCGGGCACGGTGGCTACATGGATTTCGAGCGGCTGATGCCGACCTTCCTCTTCGGCGAGAAGCTGACCGCGCCGGTGACCGAGCAGATCAGGGCGGCGGTGCGCCATGCGCTCGTGACCTCGGAGGCGCATGTGCGCACGCCCGAGAATGCCGAGGCGATCGTCGCCTCGGGCCAGGCCGATCTCGTCTCGATCGTGCGCGGGCAGATCGCCGACCCGCATCTGGCGCGCAAGACCGCCGAGGGACGGGCCGAGGACGTGCGCGGCTGCATCTCGTGCAACCAGATGTGCTGGGGCCGGCGGTCGCGGGACTACTGGATCTCCTGCCTGATCAACCCCTCGGCGGGACGCGAATGGGAATGGGGCGGCGACCGGTTCACGCCGGCCGCCGATCCGAAATCGGTCCTCGTGGTCGGCGCCGGGCCGGCGGGGCTGGAAGCGGCGCGGGCGGCGGCCGAGCGCGGGCACCGGGTCGAGATAGCCGAGGCCGCACCGCGGATCGGCGGCCAGTTCCGGCTCGCCGGGATGCAACCGCGGCGGGGGCAGATTTTCGACCTGCTCGACTGGTACGAGCGCCAGTTCGCGCGGCTGGGCGTGGCGCTGCGGCTCAGCGCCTTCCTCGACGCCGACGACATCGCCGCCCATCCGGCCGAGGTGGTGATCCTCGCCACCGGCTCGCTGCCCGACCCCGACGCACGGCAGCGCTGGCTGCCCTCGGCCCCGCGCCTGCCGGGGCTCGAGAACGGCAATGTCTGGTCGGCCGAGGAGGTGATGCGGCGCGAGGCGAAGCTCGGCGACACGGTCGTCCTTTGCGACGAGGGCGGCAGCTGGCGCGGGGTGGGCACGGCCTGGGCGATGGCCGAGGCGGGGCTGAAGGTGGTGATCGTCACGCCGGACGCCTTCGTCGGCAAGGAGATCGCGCGGACCTCGGCCGACGGTCCCGCGCGGCAACGGCTCGCGCGGCTGGGCGCGCGGATGCGGACCGAGCATGTCATCGCCCGCTGGCACGGCAACGGCGCCACGCTGCGCAACCTGCTCACCGGTGACGAGGAGACGCTGGCCGCCTCGGCCCTGGTCATGGCGACGACGAACATCGCCTTCGATCCCTTCCCGGAAGCCTTTCCCGGCAAGACCGTGCACCGGATCGGTGACTGCGCGGCGCCGCGTCAGGCGCCCTACGCCTTCCACGAGGGGCGAAAGGTGGCGCTGGCGCTCTGAGCCCCCCGGTCGCCCCCGGTCGCGCTCATGCTGCGGGCAGGGAGACGTCTTCGCCCGTCGGCGCGCCTCGGCGTCTCGCGCGGCATCGCGTGCAGGGTCCGCATCTGCGCGATTGACAGCAATCGCCGAGCAGCTAGGCTCGAAGTCGCGACGGCGTCCGGACCTGCCGGCAGGCAGCGGCTGCCGCGGCGACGGGAGGAGGCATGACCAAGACCGCGATCAGGCCCGAGACCAGCGCGCCGGGCTGCCCGTTTTCCGAACGTGCGCGGCGCTTCGACCCGTTCGGCCCCGACTACCAGACCGACCCGGCCGAGGCGCTGCGCTTCGCGCGCGAGGGCGAGCCCGTCTTCTTCTCCGAGGTGCTGAACTACTGGGTGGTCAGCCGCTACGACGACATCAAGGCGATCTTCCGCGACAACATCACCTTCTCGCCCGCGATCGCGCTCGAGAAGATCACCCCGCCGACCGAGGCCTCGCTGGCGGTGCTGAAGCGTTACGACTTCAACCTGCAGCGCACGCTTGTGAACGAGGACGAGCCCGTGCACATGGAGCGGCGGCGCGCGCTCCTCGACGCCTTCGCGCCCGAGGCGATCGCGGCGCATGCGCCGATGGTGCGCCGGCTGGTGCGCGACCGGCTCGACGCGATCATCGACCGGGGCGAGGCCGACCTCGTCGCGGCGCTTCTGTGGGAAGTGCCGCTGACCGTGGCGCTGCATTTCCTTGGCGTGCCCGAGGAGGACATGGGCAAGCTGCGCGCGTTTTCCGCCGCGCACACGCTCAACACCTGGGGCCGCCCAACGCCCGAGGAGCAGCTCGAGATCGCCGAGCAGGTCGGCCGTTTCTGGCAGTATTCCGGCGAGGTCCTGGCGCGGATGCAGGCCAGTCAGGACGGCAAGGGCTGGATGCACGACATGATCCGGCGCAACCGCGAGATGCCCGAGATCGTCACCGACAACTACCTGCATTCGATGATGATGGCGATCATCGTCGCCGCGCACGAGACGACCGCGCTCGCCGCCGCCAACGCCTTCCGCCAGCTTCTGGCGCGCCCCGCCGTCTGGCGCGAACTTTGCGAGAACCCCGACCTCATTCCGAACGCGGTCGAGGAATGTCTGCGCCACTCGGGCTCGGTCGTCGCCTGGCGGCGGATCGCAACGCGCGACGCCGTGGTCGGCGGCGTGACGATCCCCCAGGGCGGCAGGATCCTGATGGTCACCGCCTCGGCCAACCACGACCCGCGGCATTTCGAGAATCCCGACGAGATCGACATCTACCGCGACAACACCGCCGAGCACCTGACCTTCGGCTACGGCTCGCACCAGTGCATGGGCAAGAATCTCGGCCGGATGGAACTGCGCATCATCCTCGAGGAATTCACCCGCCGCCTGCCGCATCTGGAACTGGTGCCGGGCCAGGAATTCACCTTCCTGCCCAACACCTCGTTCCGCGGTCCCGAACGGGTGCTGGTGCGCTGGGATCCTTCGCAGAACCCCGAAAGGCGCGACCCGGCCCGGCGCGAGGCGGCGCGCGAGTTCCCGGTCGGCGCCCCCGACGTCAAGACCGTCGCCCGCCGACTGACCGTCACCCGGCTGACGCAGGAGGCCGAGGGCGTCCTCGGGATCGAACTCGCAGCGCCCGGGGGGCGGGCGCTGCCGCACTGGTCACCGGGATCGCACCTCGACCTGCTCCTGCCCGATGGCGTTGTGCGCAAGTATTCGCTCTGCGGCCCGCCCGAGGCACCCCACTGGCGGCTCGCGGTGCTGGACGAGCCCGGCGGACGCGGCGGCTCGCGCTGGCTGCACCGCGGACTCGCCGAGGGCGACAGCCTGCGCGTCCGCGGCCCGCGCAACCATTTCCGCCTCGACGAGGCCGCGCCCGCGCATCTGCTGATCGCCGGCGGCATCGGCATCACCCCGATCGTCGCGATGGCCGACCGGCTGCGCGCGCAGGACAGGCCCTACGCGCTGCATTATGCCGGGCGCCGGCGCGCCGCGATGGCCTTCGTCGAACGGCTGGAACGCGACCACGGCGACCGGCTGCATCTCTACTGCAAGGACGAAGGCCGGCGGATGGACTGCGACGCCCTGCTGGCCGCCGCGCCCGAGGGCGCTCAGGTCTGCGCCTGCGGGCCGGAACGGATGCTCGAGGCGCTCGGCACGCTCGCCGAACGGCACGGCCATGTCCGCCTGACGGTCGAGCATTTCACCACCGGCACGGCAAGCCTGCTCGACCCGGCGCGCGAGACACCCTTCGAGGTTGAACTCGCGGACTCCGACCTGACGCTGAGCGTGTCCGCCGACCGCACGCTCCTGCAGGTGCTGCGCGCGCACGGGATCGACATCGCCAGCGATTGCGAGGAGGGGCTCTGCGGCTCCTGCGAAGTCGCCGTCGTCGCCGGCGAGGTCGAGCACCGCGACCGGGTACTGAGCGCCGCCGAACGGCGCCAGGGGCGGCGGATGATGGCCTGCTGCTCGCGCGCGAAGGGCGACGGGCGGCTGGTGATCCGGGCCTGAGCATTCCGACGGAACCGACAAGGGGAGGAACCTGCCGATGACGACGAAGACCACGACCTGCCTTGCCGCCGCGCTGGCGCTACTGGCGGCGCCGGCCGCGGCCGAGACCCGGCTGACGCTCAGCCACTTCCTGCCGGCGGTGCACGGTATCCATACAGATTTCATCGTCCCCTGGACCGAGCAGGTGACCGAATGCGCCGGCGGCGCGGTCACCTTCGAGATCTCTCCCGGCGGCACGGCGCGCGGCAGCGTCGCGCGTCAGCAGGAGCAGGTGATGGCCGGGGTGGTCGACATCGCCCACGGGCTGCACGGCATCCCGCGCGGCCGTTTCCCGCGCACCTCGCTCATCGACCTGCCCTTCCTGACCGACGACGCCGGGGCCGCGACGCACGCGCTCTGGTCGATCTTCGACGACTATCTGGCCGAGGAATATTCGGGCCTTAAGGTGCTCGCCCTGCACGCCCATAACGGCGGGCTCATCCACACCCGCGACCGCCCGGTCACGACGATGGAGGATCTGCAGGGTCTGCGCATTCGAACCCCGAGCCCGGCGATCTCGGAGATGCTGAGCTTCCTCGGCGCCTCGCCGCAGGGCCTGCCGCCGGGCGAGGTCTACGAGAACCTGCAGCGCGGCGTGATCGACGGCACCGTCTTTCCCTGGGACCCGGTCAATTCCTTCGGCCTTGCCGAGGTGCTCAACTACCACCTGGAGGCCGGGGTCTACACCGTGTCCTTCTTCTTCGTGATGAACGAGGCACGCTACAACGCGCTCGACGAAGAGACCCGCGCCTGCATCGACGCGGCCTCGGGCGATGCGCTGATCGCCCGCTTCGGCGACTGGTGGGATGCCTGGGACGCGCCGGGGCGGGCGGCGGCCGAGGCGCGCGGCAGCCAGATCAGCGCGCTTTCGGACGCCGAGCGCGAGCGCTGGCGCGAGGCGCTCAGCCCGATGATCGAGGCCTATCTCGACGCGGTCGAGGCCGAGGGCGTGGCGAATGCCCGCGAGATCCACGCAGCCCTGCAGGCGGCCATCGCCGACTACGGCGAGTGATCGGGGCGGCGCGGCGCGCGGCGGGAGGGGGCGATGCGCTGGCTTGACCGCGCCATCGAGGCGCTGGCGATGCTGGGCGTCGCGGCCTATGCCGCGGCCGCGCTGGTCACGGTGGCCGACATTCTCGGCCGCCGCCTCGGCCTGCCGATCGACGGGGTCGTGGACATCGTCCAGCTCTGCGTGATGACCGGGGCCTGGTTCGTCATTCCCTGGGCCTTCGTCGCCGGCGCGCATGTCTCGGTCGATTTCGTGCAGACGCGCTTGTCCGAGACGCTGGGAAGGCTGATCCGGCTCCTCGCCGCGGCGATGGCCGGCGTGCTGCTCGCGCTGATGCTGCGCTACGGCCATGACGCGGCGAGCCTGCAAAGGATGCTCGGCGACCGCTCGCAGCAGCTGGGCATCCCGATCGGCTGGTACTGGGCGCCGCAACTCCTCGGCCAGGGCGCGGCGATCCTGGCGCTGGTCTCGGTCCTTGTGCGGCTCTTCCGGCCGTCCCCGGCGGGACGCGCGCGATGAGCGGCGCGGCGCTGGCCGGGCTCTGGGGCTTCCTCGCCACGCTGGGACTGATCGCACTGGGCGTGCCGGTGGCGGTGGCGATGGGCGTCGTCGGCGTCGTCGGCTACTGGTGGCTGCAGGGCTGGTTCTCGGCCTCCTACGTGCTGGGAACCGCGCCTTTCGAGGCGATCTTCCCCTATTCCTTCTCGGTCATCCCGCTCTTCGTGATGATGGGTGTCTTCGCCGCGCGCGCGGGGCTGTCGCGGTCGCTCTTCGACCTGATCAACGGCTTCTTCGGCCATCTGCGCGGCGGGCTCGCCGTCTCGTCGGTGGGCGCGAGCGCGATGTTCGGCGCGATCTGCGGCTCGTCGCTGGCCACCGTCGCCACGATCGGCCGCGTCGCCATGCCCGAGATGCGCCGCTACCGCTATGACGACTCGCTCTCGGCCGCGGCGGTGGCGGCGGGGGGCACGCTCGGCGTGCTGATCCCGCCCTCGATCCTGCTGGTGATCTACGGCCTGCTCACCCAGACCTCGATCGGGCAGCTCTTCATCGCCGCGTTCATCCCCGGGCTTCTCGGCGCGCTCCTCTACGGGCTTGCCATCGTCCTGCGCGTGCGCCTGCGCCCCGAGCTTGCGCCACCGGCCGCACGCACGCCCTGGGTCGAGCGGCTGCGGCTC
>SLPP01000237.1 GCA_007131945.1 Paracoccaceae bacterium
AGCCCTTGCCGACATCGCCATAGCCGCAGACCACGGCGACCTTGCCGGCCATCATCGTGTCGGTGGCGCGGCGGATGCCGTCGACGAGGCTTTCCTTGCAGCCGTACTTGTTGTCGAATTTCGACTTGGTGACCGAGTCGTTGACATTGATCGCCGGGAACGGCAGCAGCCCCTTCTTGTGCAGATCGTAGAGCCGGTGCACGCCGGTGGTGGTTTCCTCGCTGACGCCGCTGATCGTGTCGCGCTGCCTGGTGAACCAGCCGGGCGTCGCCTCGAGCCGCTTGCGGATCTGGGCGAAGAGGTATTCCTCCTCCTCGCTCGTCGGGGTGGCGATGAGGTCGGTCTCGCCGTTTTCCACCCGCGCCCCCATCAGGATATACATCGTCGCGTCGCCGCCATCGTCGAGGATCATGTTGGCGCCGCCCTCGAAGCCGAAGATGCGGTCGGTATAGGCCCAGTACTCCTCGAGCGTCTCGCCCTTGACGGCGAAGACCGGCGTGCCGCCGGCGGCGATGGCGGCGGCGGCGTGGTCCTGGGTCGAGAAGATGTTGCACGAGGCCCAGCGGACATCGGCGCCGAGCGCGGTCAGCGTCTCGATCAGCACCGCCGTCTGGATCGTCATGTGCAGCGAACCCGCGATCCGCGCGCCCCTGAGCGGCTGGGCCGCACCGTATTCGGCGCGCAGCGCCATCAGCCCCGGCATCTCGGTCTCGGCGATGGCGATTTCCTTGCGGCCGTAATCGGCCAGTTCAATGTCCCTGACGATGTAATCCTGCGCCATGCGGCACTTCCCCTTGCTCGGAATTTCTCGCCGGGCAGATAGCACTGCCCCCGGCGCGGGGCAATGGCGGCTCAGCGATCGAGCCGCGGCAGGAAGACGGTCAGAAGCCCCAGCGCCGGCAGGAAGGCGCAGAGATGGTAGACATGGGCGATGCCGCGGGCATCGGCGAGGACGCCCAGCAGCGCCGCCGCGATCCCGCCGGTGCCGAAGGCGAAGCCGAAGAAGAGCCCGGCGATCATGCCGACGCGGCCCGGCACCAGTTCCTGCGCGAAGACGACGATCGCCGGGAAGGCCGAGGCGAGGACGAAGCCGATCACCACCGTCAGGACGCCGGTCCAGGCCAGCGGCGCATGCGGCAGCATGAGCGTGAATGGCAGGACGCCGAGGATCGAGAACCAGATGACACCGCGCGCCCCGAACCGGTCGCCCAGCACGCCCCCCAGCGCGACCCCAAGCGCCGCCGCGCCGAGGAAGAGGAACAGCATCAGCTGCGCGCCCTGCGTCGACATCTCGAACCGGTCGATCAGGAAGAAGATGTAGTAGCTTGAGATGCTGGCCGTGTAGACGTTCTTGGAAAAGACGAGGAAGGCGAGGATGGCGATCGCCAGCAGCACCCGGCGGCGCGGCAGGACCACCGGCGAAGGCGGCGCCGGGCGCGCGGCGGCGGCGCGGCGGCGCCCCTCGTGCCAGCGGCCGACCGCGGTCAGGATCGTCATGCCGGCGAGCGCCAGAAGCGCGAAGGCGCCGACCGCGACCCGGCCCAGCGGCACGACGATGAACGCGGCCAGAAGCGGGCCGAGCGCCGAGCCGGTATTGCCGCCGACCTGGAAGAGCGACTGCGCGGTGCCGAAGCGGCCGCCGGCCGCGGTGCGCGCGACCCGGCTCGCCTCGGGGTGGAAGATGGCCGAGCCGATGCCGATCAGCGCCGCGCCGGCAAGAAGCCAGCCATAGGAGGTGCCGACGGCGAGGAAGACGAGCCCGACCAGCGTCGCGCCCATGCCGACGGCGAGCGACTGCGGCACCGGCCGGCGGTCGGTGGCCATGCCGATCAGCGGCTGCAGGACCGAGGCCGTGCCCATGAAGGCGAAGGTCATCAGCCCGATCTGCGCGAAGCTCAGCGCGAACTCGGCCTGCAGGAGCGGGTAGATCGCGGCGAGCAGCGACTGCATCACGTCGTTGATCATGTGGCAGAGGCTGATCGCCAGGATGACCAGGTAATGCGTGCGCACCCCCTCCCCGGCAGGGGCCGCGGCGAGCGAGGGCGGGGGCGCGGGCATGGGATGCTCCGTTCGGGCTTCGCGGACCGATGCAGCCAAGACGCGGCTCGCGGAAAAGTCAAGTTGCGCCCCGACGCGACCCGTACCCGTGCTTGAGGATTGTGCACGGGGCCTTATGATGAAGGCGAGGCGCAAGGGAACGAAAGGTCGGAGCGGGTGGCGAGATACGCTCACAGCGGGCAAGGGCGGACCGCCTCGGGGCGGATGCGTCTTGGCGCGCTCTTGGCGGCGCTGGCGCTCGGTTTCGCGACGCTGCCGCCGCAGCCGTTGCGCGCCTTCGACCAGTTCGACTTCCGCACCCCCGGCGCGCCCGAGGAGTTGCGCGCCACGCTCGAGCGCAGCTCGCTCCTGCGCGGCCTGCGCGAGGAGGGGCGCACCGAGCCGCTCGACGTGCTCGCGGCGGCGCGCGCCGAATACGGCCGGCTCCTCGGGCTGCTTTACGAGCAGGGCTATTACGCGCCGCAGATCAGCGTCCGCGTCGACGGGCGCGAGGCGTCCGAGATCTCGACCCTGCGCCCGCCGCAGCGGATCGGCGCGATCTCGGTCACGGTGACCCCCGGGCCGCGCTTCCGCTTCGGGCGGACCGATATCGCGCCGCTCGCGCCGGGGACCGAGCTGCCGGCGGGCTTCGCCGCCGGAGAACCCGCGCGCAGCACGCTGGTGCGCGACGCCACGCAGGTCTCGCTCGATGCCTGGCGGGGGCGCGGCCATGCGCTGGCCGAACCCGTCGGGCAGCAGATCACCGCGGTGCATCCCGACCAACGGCTCGACGTCGCGGTGCGGCTGGCGCCGGGGCCGCAGCTGCGTTTCGGCGCGCTGACGCCGCGCGGCGCCGAGCGGACGCGGCCCGAGCGCATCCGAGCCATCGCCGGGTTGCCGCGCGGCGAGCTCTACGACCCGCAGGCGATCGCCGATGCCGAGGCGCGGCTGCGGCGCACCGGGACGTTCAACTCGGTCGCGCTGCGCACCGCCGAGGCGGCCAATCCCGACGGCACGATCGATGTCGACGCGCTTCTCGACGAGGCGCCGCTGCGCCGGCTGGGCTTCGGCGCCGAGATCGACACCGAGGCGGGGCTGCGGCTGACCGGCTTCTGGCTGCACCGCAACCTCTTCCGCGGCGCCGAGCGGCTGCGCTTCGAGGCGGCGATCGAGGGGATCGCCGCGCGCTCGCGCGGGATCGGCTTCACCCTCGACGGGCGCTACACGCGGCCGGCGACCTTCACCCGCGACACCGACCTCGAACTCGGCGCGCGCGCGGCGACGCTGAACGAGCGCGACTTCGATGCCGAGGCGCTGAGCGCGGATGTGCGGCTCGTGCATCGCTTCTCGGACCGACTGACGGGCAATGCCGGCGTCATCCTGCGCTTCGAGCGCGCGCGCTTCGGCACGCCCCGGATCAGCCGCAACTTCGCCACGCTCGCCCTGCCGGTCGGCGCCGAGTGGGACACCCGCGACGCGCCGCTCGACGCCAGGCGCGGCCTGTTCCTGGCCGGCCAGGTCAAGCCCTATCTCGGCTTTGCCGGGGCCGATCACGGCCTGCGGATGACGCTGGACGCGCGCAGCTATTTCGGGCTCGGCGACCGGGTGGTGCTGGCGGGGCGGGCGCAGGCCGGCGCGATCCTCGGCAGCGCGATCGACCGGACGCCGCGCGAATACCTGTTCTATTCCGGCGGCGGCGGCACGGTGCGCGGGCTGCCCTTCCAGTCGCTGGGCGTCGAGATCGACGGCAGCCGCTCGGGCGGGCGCGGCTTTGCCGCGCTCTCGGGCGAGGCGCGCACGCGGATCACCGACACGATCGGGGCGGTGGCCTTCGCCGATGCCGGCTATGTCGCCGAGCGCGCCTTCGGCGGGCAGTCGGGCTGGCATGCCGGCGTCGGGGTCGGGCTGCGCTACGCGACGCCGATCGGCCCCCTGCGGCTTGACGTGGGCGTGCCCGTGCGGCGCAGCGCCGGCGACGTCAGCAGCCGCCGCTTCCAGCTCTATCTCGGCATCGGTCAGGCCTTCTGATGCGCAGCGTCCTTCACATCCTGCTCGCCATCGTCCTGGTGGTCGCGGCCTTCCACGCGCCGGTGCGCGCGCAGCAGGACACGCCCGAGGACGACCAGGGCGTGATCACGCGCTTTTTGCAGGACGCGCTCTCGGATGCCGGGCGCGACGTGCGGATCCGCGGCTTCCGCGGCGCGCTTTCGTCGCGGGCGGTGATGGACGAGCTGTCGATCGCCGATGACGAGGGCGTCTGGCTGGTCCTGCGCGACGTGGTGCTGGACTGGAACCGCGCCGCGCTCTTCCGCCGCGTCGTGTCGATCAACGAGCTTGGCGCGCGCGAGATCGAGGTCCGCCGCCCGCCGGTCGAGCCCGAGCGCGACATCGTGCCCAGCCCGACCGCGCGCGAGCCGTTCCAGCTGCCCGAGCTTCCGGTCTCGGTCACCATCCGCAGCCTGCGCGCCGACACGGTGACGCTGGGCGCGCCGCTCCTCGGCCAGGAGGCGCGCCTGCGGCTCGAGGGCCGGTTGCGACTCGAGGACGGCGAGGGCGAGGGCGCCTTCCGTGCCGAGCGGATCGACGGGCGCGAGGGGATCTTCCGCTTCGAGGGCGGGTTCGACAACGTCACCCGCGTCCTTGCCATCGATCTCGAACTTTCCGAGGGGCCGGACGGGATCGCGGCGCGGGCGCTCGACATCCCCGACCGGCCCTCGGTCGATCTCAGCATCGCCGGCGACGGGCCGCTCGACAGCTTCACCGCCGCGATCCGTCTCGGCACCGATGGCGTGGAACGCGTCACCGGCACGATCCTGCTCGACGACGATTCGCCCTTCGCCGACGAGTACGACACCGCGCAGCATTTCGAGCTCGACGTCGCCGGCGACCTGCGCCCGCTCCTGCAGCCGACGCTGCACCCGCTCTTCGGCGCCGACAGCCGGTTGCGCACCCGCGGCAGCCGGGCCGAGGACGGCGCGATCAGCCTCTACGAGCTGACCTTCAACACCCGCACGATCCGGCTCGCCGGGCGCGCCGAATTTGCCGCCGACGGCCTGCCGCGGGTGATCCAGCTCATCGCCGACGTGGCCCTGCCCGACGGCGCGCCGGTGGTCCTGCCGGGCACCGACGGCGCGGCGCGGCTGCGCGAGGTGGCGCTGAACATCGACTACGACGCCGAGGTCTCGCCCGACTGGGTGATCGAGGCCGGCATCGACGGGCTCCTGCTGCCCGACCTTTCGGTCGACGCGATCGACCTCCTGGCGAACGGACGCCTCGCGCCGCCGGCGGTGCCCGGCGCGCCCGCGCCGCCGCTTTTCGAGGGGGTCTTCGACTTCGCCGCGCGCGGCATCGACGCCGCCGATCCCGCCCTGCAGCAGGCGATCGGCGAGGCGATCACCGGCTTCATGAGCGTGACGCTGCCCGGCGCCGGGGCCCCGGTCGAGATCGGCGGGCTGGTGATCGAGGGCGAGACGATCTCGCTCAGCGCCCAGGGCCGGCTCGACGGGACCGAGTTTCACGGCTTCCTCGAGGCCGAGGCGCCGGCGCTCGCCGCCTTCTCGGGGTTCGCGGACCGCAGGCTCGGCGGTTCGGCGCTGATCACGGGCGAGGGCCGGATCGACTTCGTGACCACCGCGCTCGACATGAATCTGGGGCTGACGGCGACCGATCTGTCGATCGACCAGGCCGAGGCCGACCGCTTCCTCGCCGGCCGCTCGACGATCCGCGCCTCGGTCCTGCGCGACCAGCAGGGCTCGGTCCTGCGCAGCTTCACGCTCGACGCGGGCTCGCTCTCGGTCTCGGCGCAGGGCCAGCACCTGCCCGAGGCGATCTTCCTCACCACCCGCGTCGAGATCGCCGATCTCGGCCGCCTCGGCCCGGGCTATGGCGGGGCGGTCGCGCTGTCGGCGCGGTTCGACAGCGACGGCGAGGGCGATCGCGGCCTCGTCTTCGACGGCACGCTGCGCGACATAAGCCTGGGCACGCTGCCCGGCGCCGCGGAGGCGCGCGCGCTCCTGCGCGGGACGACACGCCTCGACGGGGCGCTGCGGCTGGACGACGACGGCGTGACCATCGAGCGGCTGACCCTCGACGGCGACCAGATCGCGCTCGATGCGCGCGGCCGCTGGTCCGAGACCGCGCCCGACATCGTCCTGCGGCTCGACCGGCTGGACCTCGCGGGGGTGCGGCCGGGCCTGGCCGGGCGGCTGCGCGGCGAGGCGCGCTACCTGACGCGGCTCGGCGAGGGGCGGGTGTTCGACCTGCAACTGGCCAGCGTGAACGGCCTGCGGCTGGGCCAGCAGCCGATCGACGGCATGCTGGCCGCGGGCGTGCAACTGACGGCGCGGGTGCTGCAGCCCGATGCCGGCGGGCTGGTGATCGAGGCGGCGCAGTTCGATGCCCAGGGGATGCGCGTCACCGCCGAGGGACGGCAGGCGCCCGACGGCGCGGCGCGCTTCGCGCTGACCGGCAGCCTCGACAATCTCGGCCGGGTGATCGCGGGATTCGACGGGCCCGGGCGGATCAGCGGCACGCTCTCCCGGCCGGCGGGAGCCGTCGCCTACGACACCGACTTCGCCCTGACCGGCCCCTCGGGGCTCGACCTGCGGGGCAGCGGCAGCGTCAGCGAAAGCCTCGATCTGAACCTGCGCCTCTCCGGCACGGTCGATGCGGCGATCGCCAATCCCTTCATCGAGCCGAACTCGATCCAGGGCCCGGTGCAGCTCGACATGGTGGTGCAGGGCCCGCCCGATCCGGCCTCGCTGCGCGGCACGGCGACGATGACCGGCGGGCGTTTCGTCGCGCCGGGATCGGGTGTCGCCATCGGCGCCATCGAGGCGCGCGCGCAGATCGGCGGCAACCGCATCCAGCTCGACGTCACCGGCAGCCCCGACCGCGGCGGGCGCGCGGCGATCAGCGGCTCGATCTCGCTCGATGCGCGGCGCGATGCCGATCTTCAACTCACGCTGGACCGGCTGGCCGTCGCCCAGGCGCAGCTCTTCGAGGCCGAGGTCTCGGGCACGGTGCGGGTCACCGGGCCGATGGCGCAGGGCGCGCTGGTCTCGGGCACGGTTACCGTGAACGAGGCCGAGATCCGGATCCCCAACTCGCCGCTCGCCCGCGCCGGCTTCGTGCCGCAGGGGCTGCGCCATGTCGGCGACAGCGCCGCGGTGCGCCGGACGCGCGAAGTCGCCGGGATCGCGACCGGCGAGACGAACAACCGCCAGCCGACGCCGATGCGGCTGGACCTGACGCTCGACGCGCCGGGCCGGGTCTTCGTGCGCGGCCGCGGCCTCGATGCCGAGCTCGGCGGCCGGCTGTTCCTTGCCGGGACGACGCGCGACGTGATCCCCTCGGGCAGTTTCGGGCTGATCCGTGGCCGGCTCGACCTCCTCGGCAACCGCTTCCAGCTGACCGAGGGCTCGGCGAGCCTCGTCGGCAGCTTCGTGCCCTTCCTGCGGCTGGTGGCCACGACCGACAGCGACGGCATCTCGACCAGCATCATCCTCGAGGGCGAGGCAACCGAGCCCGAGATCCGCTTCACCTCGGTGCCGGAACTGCCCGAGGACGAGGTGCTGGCGCGGCTCGTGTTCCGCCGGTCGCTGGCCTCGCTCTCGCCCTTCCAGGCGGCGCAGCTGGCGATGTCGGTGGCGACGCTGACCGGCCGCGCCGATGGCGGCATCCTCGGCCGCACGCGCGAGGCGCTGGGGCTCGACGATCTCGACTTCACCACCGACGAGAATGGCGCCACGGCGGTGCGTGCGGGGCGCTACATCACCGAGAACGTCTATACCGACGTGACCCTCGATGCCGCCGGACGCGGCGAGGTGTCGATCAACCTCGACCTCACCTCGTCGGTGACGGTGCGTGGACGCACCGATACCGAGGGCCGCACCGCCGTCGGCGTGTTCTTCGAGCGCGACTACTGAGACCGGCTTCCGCCTGAACCCTTCGGCAAGCACGGGCGGCGCCCGGCGCGCGCGGCGTGGGGCGGAAACCTCCGGGTGCTCGCATGCGAGCAGTCTTGCAAGTCATTGAAAGAAAAACGGAAATCCGAAAAATTAACCGCAACGAAACCTTTGGGCGAGGCCCGGCGACTGTGCCGCGGGCGGCAATG
>SLPP01000329.1 GCA_007131945.1 Paracoccaceae bacterium
GCGGCCTCTACGCCATTTCTCAGCGAAGCTATTCGCTGCGCGAGAAGCTCGAGATCCTGCCGCGGGTGGTACCCTTCCTGCTGGTCATCCTGGGCGTGCTCTATGCCATGTATGGCGGCATAGCGACGCCTTCGGAGACCGCTGCCGTGGGCGCGCTCCTTTGCCTGATGATGGCGGTGATCATCTACCGGATGTGGTCGCCGAAATCGCTCTGGGTGGTGCTGCGCGACTCGACGCGCGAATCGGTGATGATCCTCTTCATCATCGGCGCGGCGGGGGTGTTCAGCTACATGCTGTCGTCGCTCTTCATCACCCAGTCCATCGCCATGTGGATCTCGGGGCTCGACGTAAACCGCTGGGTGCTGATGGGGGCGATCAACGTCTTCCTGCTGATCGCGGGCTTCTTCCTGCCGCCTGTCGCGGTGATCCTGATGGCGACGCCGATCCTGCTGCCGATCGTTCTGGCCGCGGATTTCGACCCCTACTGGTTCGCCGTGGTGCTGACCATCAACATGGAGATCGGGCTGATCTCGCCGCCGGTGGGGCTGAACCTCTACGTAATCAACTCGATCGCGCCCGACATTAAGCTCAAGACGATCCTCCGCGGCTCGCTGCCCTATGTCGGCTGCATGGTGCTGGCGATCATCATCCTGTGCTTCTTCCCCGGTATCGCGACATGGCTGCCCAACCTCGTGATGGGACCCGTGATATCGTGAAAGAGGGGTGAGGCGATGACTCGGACAGGCTTTCTGGGCGATCTTCTGTCGCAACTGGTGGAGCGGCGGTTCATCCCCTTCGGACCCGCCGGTGACAAGCCCCTCGACGAGTTGTGCCGTGCGCTCCTCTCGGGGCAGGGGGAGGTCTCGGCGATGCGTCTGGCGCGCGAGATCCTCGCCCGCTACGGCCGCCTCGACGCGCAGGGCCGGCGCGCCTTCTTCGAGCTTCTCGCCGAACGCTTCGACCTTGACCCCGAGGCGGTGGCCGAGGCGGCCTCGGTCTATGCCGGGACGCGGGACGCCGGCGACCTGTCGCGGCTGGTGCAGGCGGCCGAACCTGCCCGGCAGGAACTCTTCCGCCGGCTCAACCACGCTCCCGGCGCCACGGCCGAACTCGTGCGGATGCGTCGCGACCTGCTGGACATCCTGCCCGAGGCGCCGGCGCTCGCGCGGGTCGATCTGGATTTCGCGCATCTCTTCGCCTCGTGGTTCAACCGCGGCTTCCTGGTGCTGCGGCAGATCACCTGGGACACGCCGGCGCGGCTTCTGGAGAAGATCATCGACTACGAGGCGGTGCACGCGATCGGCGACTGGGACGCACTGCGCGCGCGCATCGACCCGCCCGACCGGCGCTGCTTTGCCTTCTTCCACCCGGCGATGCCGGACGAGCCGCTGATCTTCGTCGAGGTGGCGCTCGTGCGCAAACCGCCCGGTTCGGTCCAGGCACTGCTCGATCCCGACCGCGGCGTCCTCGATCCGGCCGAGGCCGACACCGCGACCTTCTACTCGATCTCGAACTGCCAGGAGGGGCTGCGCGGGATCAGCTTCGGCAATTCGCTGATCAAGCAGGTGGTCGAGCTTCTGCGCAGCGAATTCCCGCATCTGCGCCACTTCGTGACGCTCTCGCCCATCCCGGGCCTCGCCCGCTGGCTCGAGGCCCGGGCCGCGGCCGGGAGCGCTGTCGCCACGGGACTGCTGAAGAAAACCGCCGACGGCGTGCCGTTCACCGAAGCCGAGGCGCTCGCCCTGCGCCGGCTGGCCGCGCATTACCTGACCGAGGCCAAGCGCCCCGACGGCAAGCCGGTCGACCCGGTGGCGCGGTTCCATCTGGGCAACGGCGCGCAGGTCTACGAGGTCCATGCCGGCGCCGACCTGTCGCCGCGGGGGCTGAAACAGTCCCTTGGCGCGATGGTCAATTACGACTATGCCCTCGACGCCGTCGAGCAGAACCACGAGGACTACGCGCAGCGGGGCACGGTGGCGGCGACGCGCGGGGTGCGGGCGCTGGCCCGCGCCGCCGAGGTCGCGCCCGCCGCCCAGGCCCCCGCCCGAAAGGAGACCGCCGCCAATGACGAACCCGCTGCATGACGCCCTTTTCGCGCCGCTTGCCGGGCGCAGCGACCCGTTCATCGTCGGACCCGACGGCGCGGCGATCACCGGGGCGGAATTCCTCGGCATGTGCGCGCGCGCGGCCGGGGCGATGGCGGCGGCGGGGCTGAAGCCCGGCGACCGGCTGGCGGTGCAGGTCGCGAAGAGCCCGGCGGCGCTGGCGCTTTACGGCGGCGCGGTGATGGCCGGGGTCGTCTTCCTGCCGCTGAACACCGCCTATACCGCGCAGGAAGTGGCCTATTTCCTCGGCAATTCCGGCGCTCGGCTGATGCTCGCCGATGGCGGCGCCGAGGCGACGCTCGCCCCGGTTGCCGAGAGTTGCGGCGCGCGGCTGATGGTGCTTGACGCCGACGGTTCGGGCAGCTTCGGCGCGGCGATGGCGGCGGCCGCGCCGATGGCCACGCCCGCCCCGCGCGGCGCGGACGATCTCGCCGCTCTCCTCTACACCTCGGGGACGACGGGGCGGTCGAAAGGGGCGATGCTCAGCCAGCGCAACCTGTTGTCGAATGCCGAGGTCCTGGTTGGCGAATGGCGCTTCACCGCCGAGGATGTGCTCCTGCACGCCCTGCCGATCTTCCACACCCACGGGCTCTTCGTCGCCACGAACGTGATGCTCTTGGCCGGCGGCGCGATGATCTTCCTGCCGAAATTCGACCTCGATCGGGTCATCGACATGTTGCCGCAAGCCACTGCGATGATGGGGGTGCCGACCTTCTACACCCGCCTGCTGGACGATCCGCGCCTGACCCGCGAGCGGGTCGCGCACATGCGCCTCTTCGTCTCGGGTTCGGCGCCGCTGCTGGCCGAGACCCACACCACCTGGGAGGCGCGGACCGGGCACCGGATCCTCGAGCGCTACGGGATGACCGAGACCAACATGATCACGTCGAACCCCTATGACGGCGAGCGGCGCGCCGGCACCGTGGGGTTCCCGCTGCCCGGCGTCGAGGTCCGCATCACCGATCCCGAGAGCGGCCGCGACCTGCCGCAGGGCGGGATCGGCATGATCGAGGTGCGCGGGCCGAACGTATTCCGCGGCTACTGGCAGATGCCCGAGAAGACCGCGGCCGAACTGCGCGCGGACGGCTTCTTCATCACCGGCGATCTTGGGATGTTCGATGCCGAGGGCTATCTGCACATCGTCGGCCGGCAGAAGGACCTGATCATCGCCGGCGGCTACAACATCTACCCCAAGGAGATCGAACTGGCGCTCGATGCCGCGCCGGGGGTGAAAGAGAGCGCCGTGATCGGCGTGCCGCATCCCGATCTGGGCGAGGCGGTGCTCGGCGTGATCGTGCCCGAGGACGGCGCCGCGCCCGATGCCGCCGCGATCCTGTCCGGGCTTTCCGCCAGCCTTGCCCGGTTCAAGCTGCCGCGCGCGCTGGAGATCGTTCCGGAACTGCCGCGCAACACGATGGGCAAGGTGCAGAAGGCGGCGCTGCGCGAGCGGTTTCGCGAGCGTTTCGCCGGGTGACCGGCGCGCGACGGGATCTGTGGACGGTCATCGTCCGGACGAGCCGGTTCGCCGCGGTGTGCATTGGCGGCAACCGCGGCCGCCAGACCCGGCGCGCATGCGCGGGTGAATGTCCGCCGACGCCCGCCCGGCGGCATCGGCCGACGAGAGTCTGACGCGGTGCGCGCCCGTCGTCGCGGCTTGCGGGGCGGTCGCGAACCGCGCCACGCCGGCCCCTCGCGAGACTGAGCGCCCGGCCGGGTCTGCCCCGGCGCGCGTCGGTATCAGAACGCCAGCCGGTTCAGCGTGCGGTGCAGGTCCCGGGCGCCCTCGGGCCCCAGGCGCCGGACGAGTTCGGCTTCCTGTTCCTGCGCGAAGCGGCGGACGCGGTCGCGCTTCTGCCGGCCCAGCGCCGACAGCACGAGATGGACCTGACGCTGATCCTCGGTCGAGATCTGGCGCTGCACCAGGCCGTCGGCGACCATCCGGTCGACGAGCTTGGTCAGCGTCGGCGGGGCGAGGAGCACGATTTCGGCGAGCCGGCCCATGGTGATCGCCTCCTCCGAGCCGATCACTTCCATGATTCGCCAGGCCTCGACCTGGACGCCCTCCTCCTTCAGCTTCTGGCTGAGCTCCTGGTGCACGGACCGGTGCGCCGCGGCGAGCGCATAGGACAGATAACCCGTTACTTCGGCGCGTCTTGCGCTCATGGCCAGCATTCCCTGCAACCTACGGCCCGGTCCCGGCCGTGCTCGGAATCTAGTTGACGGGGAAAGGAATTTCAATTGCAGTGTCCCGGTCGCACCGGGGATCTGCGCATGCCTGCACTCTGCCCGATCGGTGGCTCTGGCCACGGATTGCTGCCGGAAACGGTGGTCAGCCCCTTCGACGATCTGCTGCTCGCGCCCCGGTCGGCCTTTCGCGTCGCGCTGATGATCCCGATGTGCGGCGCCGCCGGGCTCTGGGCACCGTCCTGCATCGCCGCGGCGCAGCTGGCGGTCGCCGAAATCAACCGCGGTCGCGGCATCGCCGACCGGCCGGTCGAACTGGTGATGATCGACAGCGCCGTCGAGGCGGCGACACCGGTCGAACACCTGACCAACGAACTGATCGAGCTCGGCGCCATCGATGCCATCGTCGGCATGCATATCAGCGCCGTCCGTCAGCGGCTGAGCAAGATCGTGCAGGCGCGCATCCCCTATGTCTACACCCCGCTCTACGAGGGCGGCGAGCGCACGCCGGGCATCTTCGCCATCGGCGAGACCCCGTCCGAGCAGGTCGGCCCGGCGATAGAGCGGCTGCAGGCGATCTACCGGCCGCGGCGCTGGGCGCTGATCGGCAACGACTACGTCTGGCCGCGGACATCGCATTCCTACGCCAAGTTGCACCTGCAGCGGCTCGGCGTCGGGCTCGCGCTCGAGCGCTACCTGCCCTTCGGGATCAGTGACATGGACGCCGAGGTCGAGGCGCTGGCCGCCAGCGGCGCCGATGCGCTGCTCCTGTCGCTCGTCGGGCAGGACGCAGTCGATTTCAACCGTGCCTTCGGGGCCGCGGGGCTGGACCGTCGGATCATCCGGCTGTGCTGCGCAGTCGAGGAGAACGGGCTTCTCGCCATCGGGGCCGAGAACCTCAAGCGGGTGTTCTCGGCCGCGTCCTATTTCGGCGGGCTGGCGACCGAGGTCAATGCCGCCTTCCGCGAGGCCTATCACGGTTTCCACGGCGACCGCGCGCCGATGCTGAATGCGCTGGGGCAGTCGACCTACGAGGGGCTGCATTTCCTCGCCGCGCTCCTGGCGCGCGACCGCGACGGCTGGCGGGCGCGGACCGGGGCGCTGGCGCAGGACTGCCTGCACCGTTCGGCGCGCTGGCAGCGGGGCGTGGGCGGGCGGCGCGAGCGCCCGATCTACCTGGCGCGCGCCGACGGGATGCTGTTCGACATCGGCGCAAGGCTGGGCTGACCGGCGGTGGCGCATCGATGCCGAAGGCGTCGCAGAAGTTGAATCGGAAACAAATTGCTTGAAACGGAAAATGATTTGCGCCTAACCTGCCCGGCGTAATCCGGGCGCGCGTCCCGGAGCCACAGCAGGAGGGCGCCTTGGTCTGGTTCTTCGGGATAGTCGTCGCGATCGCGCTGGTGCTCTTCGGCCTGTGGCTCCTGCAGCGGTTCTATGCCAAGGCCAGCCGGCAGACAGCGCTGGTACGCACCGGGCTGGGCGGACAGCGGGTCGTCCTCGACGGCGGTTGCCTGGCGCTGCCGATCCTGCACCAGGTGCAGCGGGTGAACATGTCGGCCCTGTCCTTCCGGGTCCGCCGCACCGGGGCCGAGGCGCTGATGACCGGCGACCGGCTGCGCGCCGATCTGGAGATGGAGTTCGAACTGCGCGTCATCTCCAGCGTCGAGGGGGTGGCGACTGCGGCACAGGCGCTGGGTCCGCGCATCGCCCGCGGCGGCGAGGCGGTGGAGGAACTCTTCGCCGGCACCCTGATCGGCGCGATGCAGAACGCCGCCGCCGCCCGGACGCTGGACGAGATCCATCTCGACCGCCGGGCCTTCGCCGCCGAGGTCGCGGACGAGGTCGCCGACTATGCCGGGAAGCTGGGCCTGTCGTTGATCTCGACCGCGCTGGTCAGCGTCGATCAGGCCGATTTCAGCCGCCTCGACGAGAACAACGCCTTCAACGCCGAGGGGATGCGCAAGCTCGCCCAGCTGGTCGCCGAACAGCGCAAGGAGCGGGTGCGCATCGAGAGCGAGGCCGATCTGGTCGTGCGCGAGACGCAGCTGGCGCAGACCCAGCGGAGGCTCGACATCGCCCGGGCCGAACGCGAGGCCGAGATTGCGCAGCGCGAGCATCTGCGCCGGCTGGAGGCCGAGGCCGAGAGCACCTCGCGCATCCAGGCCGCCGGCGCCGAGCGCGCCGCCGAGGAGGCGCAGATCGCCAAGGACCAGGAGCTGAAGGCCGCCCGCATCGCCAGCGACGCGGCGCTGCGGAGCCGCGAGATGGCGGCGATCCAGGCGCTCGAGGAGACCAAGCTGGCGCAGGACGCGGCGCTCGCCCGCAAGCGCGCCGAGACCGCCGAGGCGAAGGCCGCCGAGGAGGCGGCGCGGGCGCAGGTCCTGCTCGCCGCCGAGGACGTGCAGACCCGCAAGGAACGCGCCATGGCCGAGCGCGAGCGCGAGATCGCGCTGCTGCGCCAGAAGCGCGAGGACGCGCTCCTTGCCGCTCGCACCGAGGCCGAGACCGCCGAGCAGCGGGCGCGCGCCAAGGCCGAGGCCGAGATCGCCGATGCCCGCGCCGCCTCCGAAAGGGCGCGGATGCTGGCCGAGGCCGAGGGGCGCGCGGCGCTGATCGCCGCCGAGAACCGGCTCGATCCGGCGGTGATCGCCATGCGGCTCGAGGAGCGCCGGCTCGACCGGCTGCCCGAGATCATGACCCAGATGATGAAGCCGGTGGAACGGATCGAATCGATCCGCATCAACCACCTGGGCGGGGTCGGTAGCGGCGGGAGCATCGGCGCCGGCGGCACGGAGAACGGAGCCGAGGGCGCCTTCGGCACGGCGATGGAGCAGATCCTGGGCATGGCGGTGCGGCTGCCGGCGATGAAGGCGATGGGCGCCGAGATCGGTCTTGACTTCGACGCCAACCTCGCCGGGCGCACGGCCGACTACGCCAACCGGCTCAAGGGCAAGGCCGCGCCGCCGAAGGCCGACAGCGACCCGGCCGAACGCGACCGGCTCGACGACGACAGATGAGCCCGGAACCCGAATCCAAACCAGCAGGGGGAACGACCGTGACACTCGACAGACGCCGCTTTCTGGCCACCACCGCCGCCGCCTCGGGCGCGCTGATGCTGCCGCGCGCAGCTCTCGCGCAGGACGCCATCCGCATCGGCACCGTGCTCGACGTCTCGGGCATCTTCGACGCCTACGGCACGCCGATGGACATGGCCCAGCGTCTGGCCGTGGCCGAGATCAACGAGGCCGGCGGGCTCCTCGGCCGGCCGGTCGAACTCGTCTCCTACGACACCCAGTCGGACATGGCGCTCTACACGCAATACGCCCAGCGGCTGGTGCGCCAGGACAATGTCGATGTCGTCCATGGCGGCATCCTCTCGGCTTCGCGCGAGGCGATACGGCAGACGCTGCGGCGGGCGAACACGCTCTATTTCTACAACGTCCAGTACGAGGGCGGGGTCTGTGACCGCAACGCCTTCTTCAACGGCGTGACGCCGGCGCAGCAGGCCGAGGTGCTGGTGCCCTGGGCGATGAGCCGCTCGGGCCGGCGCGTCTATGTTCTGGCGGCGGACTACAACTACGGCCAGATCACCGCGCGCTGGCTGCAGAAATACGTCGCCGACAACGGCGGCGAGACGGTGGGCGTGGACTTCTTCCCGCTCGACGTGTCCGACTTCGGCTCGACCATCGCCCGGATCCAGACGGTGGCGCCGGACCTCGTGATCGCGCCGCTCGTCGGCGGCGCGCATCTGTCCTTCTTCCGGCAATGGGCGGCGGCGGGGATGAACGAGCGCATCCCGATGGCCTCGACCACGATGGGGGTGGGCA
>SLPP01000314.1 GCA_007131945.1 Paracoccaceae bacterium
GCCATCACCGGCGGGCCGGGCGGCGGCTCGACCGTCTTCAGGCTGGCGCCCGCCGGCAGGTCGAGCGCCTGCAGCCGCTCGCGCAGATCGAGCGCCACCTCGTGGCTCTCGCGCCCCTTGCCGCTGAGCAGGATCTGCACGTCACCCATATGCGGATCGGCGCGCAGGAAGTAGTGCCGCACCAGTCCGTTGAAGTTGAACGGCGCCGCCGTGCCGGCATAGGTCTGCGCCGAGACGACCTCGGGGATCTCCATCGCGATGCGCGCGACGGACTGCGCGACGGCATCGGTCGCCTCGACCGAACTGCCCTCGGGCAGGTCGATGACCACGGCCAGCTCGGTCTTGTCGTCGAAGGGCAGGAGCTTGACGGTGACGTGCTGGGTATAGAGCAATCCCAGCGAGCCGAAGGACAGCACCGCGGTGATCAGCAGGAAGGCGAGGCTGCGCCCCTTGCCGGCCAGGATCGGCGTCGCCACGGCGCGAAAGAGCCGCCCCAGCGCGCCGCCATCGGCGCCGTCATGCGCGTGCATCGGCGCGTTGCCGGTGATCTTGACCATCAGCCAGGGCGTGACCATGACCGCGATGAAGAACGAGATGATCATCGCCGCCGAGGCCACCGCCGGGATCGGGCTCATGTAGGGGCCCATCAGGCCGGAGACGAAAAGCATCGGCAGCAGCGCGGCGACCACCGTCAGCGTCGCCACGATGGTCGGGTTGCCGACCTCGGCCACCGCGTCGATCGCGCGGGTGACGCGGTCCTTCGTGCCCTTCATCCCCCAGTGGCGGGCGATGTTCTCGATCACCACGATGGCGTCGTCGACCAGGATCCCGATCGAGAAGATCAGCGCGAAGAGGCTGACGCGGTTGAGCGTGTAGCCCATAATCCAGGCGGCGAACAGCGTCAGCAGGATCGTCACCGGGATGACGATGGCGACGACGATGCTCTCGCGCCAGCCGATGGCGATGAGCGTCAGCGCGATGATCGATAGCGTGGCGAGGAAGAGCTTGACCAGCAGCGTGTTGGCCTTTTCCTGCGCCGACTCGCCGTAGTTGCGGGTGATCTCGACCGACACGCCGTCGGGCAGAAGCTGCGATTCGAGCGCCGCGGCGCGTTCGAGGATCGCATCCGCCACAACCACGGCATTGGCGCCGCCGCGCTTGGCGAAGGCGAGCGTCACCGCCGGTTCGCGCTGGATCGCGCCGTCCTCGGCGCGGCTGACATGGGCGACGCGCCGGTCGGTCGTGTCGGCGACGAAGTCGACGCGGGCGACATCGCCGACATAGACCGGCCGGTTGTCGCGCGTGGTCAGCAGGAGCCCGGCGATCTCGGCCGGTGCGGTCAGGCTGCGCCCGGCGACGAGCTCGATCTGCTCGCCCTGGTCGCGCAGGAGCCCCGCGTTCAGGGTCCGGTTGGCGGCGGCGACCTTGCCGGTCAGCTGCTGCAGCGTCACGCCGTAAAGCGCCAGGCGTTCGGGATCGGGCGCGATGCGGATCGCCTCTCTCGCCTCGCCGACGATATAGGAAAGGCCGACATCCTGAACCCGCGACAGGTCGGCGCGCATCTCGCGCGCAAGCCGCGTGAGGTCGTTCGCCGTCACCCCGGCGCCGGGCGTGCCGGTCAGGGTCAGCGTGACGATCGCCACGTCGTCGATGCCGCGTCCGATGATCAACGGCTCGGGGATGCCGACGGGGATGCGGTCCATGTTGGCGCGCACCTTCTCGTGCACGCGCAGGATCGCGGCATCGGCCGAGGTGCCGACCTCGAACCGCGCGGTGACCATGGCGCGGTCGTCATGGGTCTGGGAATAGACATGCTCGACGCCGTCGATCGCCTTGATGATCATCTCCATCGGCTCGGAAACGAGGCGCACGGCATCATCGGCGCGCAGGCCCGGCGCCTGCATCAGGATGTTGACCATCGGCACCGAGATCTGCGGCTCTTCCTCGCGGGGAACGACCATCAGCGCCAGAAGCCCCATCGCCAGCGAGGCCAGCATGATCAGCGGCGTGAGCGGCGAGCGGATGAACCCCTTGGTCAGGTTCCCGGCGATGCCCAGGTTCTGCGGCGTCTCGCTCATGGCAGCACCACCTCGTCACCGGCGGCGAGGCCGGAAAGGATCTCGACCATCTCCTGTCCGTCGATCAGGTGCCGCGGACCGAGGACCACCGTGCGCTCGCCCTGCCAGGGGCCCGCGACGGTGACGAAATCGAGGCCCGAACGCGTGGTCACGGCCGCTTCGGGCACCAGCAGCGCGGCGCGCTCGCCCACCGGCAGGCGGACGAGGACACGGGCATCGACGAAGGCGTCGTCGAGTGCCTCGACCGCGACATCGGCAATCACCCGGCCGTTCTCGATCTGCGGATAGACCCGCGCCAGCGTGCCCGACAGTTCCTCCGCCCCGGCGGTGATCGCGATCGCGTCGCCCTCGCGCAGGGCGGTGGCGTGGCGCTCGGGGATGGCGAGGCGCAGGAAGAAGCCGCCGCCGCCAACGGTGACCACCGGCTCGCCGGGCATGACCACCGCGCCGGCGGCGAGCGGCGCGGTCAGCACGCGGCCGGTCACCGGTGCCAGAACGACCCCCTCGCTCGCCTGCTGCTCGATGACCGAGCGTTCCGCCTCCGTCGCCGCCACCTGGCCGGCCAGCACCTCGACCTGGGTCCGCAACGCGTCGAGGCGCGCGACCGTGGTCACGCCACGCGCGAGCAGTTCCTCACCGCGGCGCAGTTCGGTCTGCGCGTTCTCCAGCTGTGAGCCGAGCGATTGCAGCTGCGCATCCATCGCGGCAAGCTGCAGGTCGAGCTTCTCGTCGACGATCAGCGCCAGTTCCTGCCCGGCCTCGACGCGGTCGCCCTCGGCAACGTCGAGGCGCACCAGCGTGCCGCCGATGCGCGCCCGCGCCGGCAGCAGCGTCTGCGCCTGAACCTGACCGAAGACGGCCTTCCAGTCGGTAACCTTGTGCGGCGCAACGCGGATGACATCCGCGCTCGCCGGGATTGCGAGCCACGAGAGGGCAAGCAGGATGACAAGATGCAGCTTCATGGCCCGTCGCTCCTTGGTTTCGGCGGTTGGCAGAGAATAGATATTCCTAATTTTGAATTCAAGTGCCGGGTGATCCGGTCATCCGCCTTGTCGATCCGCTGCTCGGAATGATGCCGGCGAACGCTTCGGCTGACGCGACGGGTCCGTTCCCCGGCCGCGGTACAATCCGCTACCGCCCGGAAAGCCTCGACGATAGCCCCAACGGGCGAAATGGGCGGAAACTGCCATACGTTTGCCATACGCTTGACATACACCTGCCATGCGCTTGCTGGCAGGAAAAAATCTCTTCGTATCAGGCCGATAGACCCGGGAAGCCGGCCCCGGGGCAGATCACGGCGCGCGCCGCGTCAAGCTTTCGTCAACCGGCGCACCGGCCTGGCGCGCGCCGGATCGGACGGGCGGGGCGTGGATCCGGCGGCATGATCCGGCATTGGCTGCATCGATCGTCCCGCATGCCCGCCGCAGCCCTATCCGTCCTCGCGGCCTTGATCCGGCACCGGAAAGGCGGCAGGTTGCCGCGGTCAGTTGATCCGTTCGGGGTCGGCGGGGAATGCTTGGCCGTCCTTCGGCGACGCTTGATCCGCGAAACCGGATGCACGAACCGCAATGCAGCATCGAGCCCCCGTTCCATGGCAGACCCTTCGCAACCGGACGTGTCGCGGCCACGCCTGTGCATCGCAACCAGTCGCTACCCGCGCGCGGGCGAGACCTTCGTGACCCGGCACGTGGCGGAACTCTGCGGCGGCAACACGGTGGTCGCCTGCGGACGGCGCACCGGACAGGACCCGCTGAACAAGGCCATCTTCAGCAGGCTGCGGGCCGTCCTGAACCCGGCCGACATCCTGCTCGCGCCCTGGCACCTCTGGCGCAACCACGCACGGTACCGGTCGCCGCTCGTACCCTTCGGGCGCGGCCGGCGGAATCTCCTCGCCTTTCTCCGGCAAGAGCGGGTAGACGCGATCCTCGCGGAATTCGGCTCGCAGGCAGTTCTCTACTGGCCGTTGGCGAAAGATCTGGGCATCCCGATCTTCAGCTATTTCCGCGGCCGGGACGCGAGCAAGTACCTCGAAGGCGCGTATCGGATCGAAGGCTATCGCCGGATGATGCCCCATCTCGCCGGGATCTTCGCGGTGTCCCGTTTCCTGCTGGACAACCTAGCTGCGCACGGGCTCACGCATCCCAATGCCCATGTCGTGCCCAGCGGCACCGACACCCGGCTCTTCCGGCCCGGGGAGAAGCGCGGCGGCCAGATGCTGTTCGTCGGACGCTTCGTCGAGAAGAAGGCACCGTTGCTGACGCTTGACTGCTTTCTCGAGGTCGCCGACCGCCATCCCGAGGCACGCCTCGACTTCGTCGGACAGGGGCCGCAACTGGCCGCCTGCCGGGCGCGCGTCGCGGCATCGCGGCATGCCGACAAGGTGACGTTCCACGGATGGCAGCCGCACGCGCAGGTGCGCGAACACCTCGCCCGGGCCGACATCTTCGTGCTGCACTCCGTCACCGGGCGCGACGGCGAGACCGAGGGCCTGCCGAGCGCGATCCAGGAGGCGATGGCCTGCGGCACCGCGATCCTGAGCACGCGGCATGCGGGCATCCCCGAACTGGTGGAGGAGGGCGTCTCGGGCCATCTGGTGGCGGAAGGCGACGCAGCCGGCTTCGCCGAGGCGATGGAGCGGCTGCTGCGCGATCCCGCGACCACGCGCCGGATGGGCGTGGCGGCGCGCGCGACGGCCGAGGCGCGCGTCGATTACCGGCAGCTCTACCGCAAGGTCGAGGCCGTCATCGCGGCAGCGATCCCGCCCGCGGCGGAAGGCCGTCGCTGATGGCCGCCCGCGACTTCAATGTCTGCGCCATGACCACGGTGCGCAACGACACGCTGTTCCTGCCGAAATGGATCGCGCATTACGGCGCCGAGTTCGGGCACCGGAACCTCGTCGTGATCCTCGACGGGCACGACCAGAACCTGCCGCCGGACGCCGGACCCGTCAACGTCCTGCGCCTGCCGCACCAGCCGCTGCCACGGGTGCCCGCGATGCGCAGGCGGGCGCGCGTCATGTCGAGGATCGCGGCGGGACTCTTTCATTATTTCGACATGGTGATCGCGACCGATGTGGACGAGTTCATCGTCGTCGACCCGCGCCTCGGGCTGGGGCTTCACGAGTATCTCGCCGGCCTGGCGCGACCGCCGGTTGCCATCTCGGCCCTCGGTCTCGATGTCGGTCAGCATCTTCGGGAGGAGACTTTGCTCGATCCCGAGCGCCCTTTCCTCGACCAGCGCCGCTACGCGCATGTCTCGTCGCGCTACACCAAGCCCGCGATCACCACCCGCCCGGTAACCTGGGGATCGGGAATGCATCGGGTGAAGTGGCACAATTTCCACATCGATCCCAATCTCTTCCTGTTCCATTTCGGCATGGTGGACTTCGCGCGCGCCACCGGCAAGACGGCCGATCCCGACCGGCTCGCGACCGGTTGGGAGGGCCATCTGGCGCGGCGCGAGCGGCTCTTCGGCATCATCACCAATGCCACCCCGCGCGACGGCGACGCCTATTTCCCGCTCGCACGGCGCCGGCAGACCTGGATCCGCCCGCTCTACGCGCTCAACAAGCCGGCGATGATCCCGGGCAATCCGGTCGTGCGCGTCCCCGACCGTTTCCGCGGCCTTGTCTGAGCGGCAAGCCAACGGCGATGCTTTACCGTTCCGGCGCGATTGGATATGACCGGCCCAGTTCCGAGGGTCGCCCCCCTTGCCTGCCGCAGGAAACGAACCGATGGATGGCGTTCTCTTCGTCGCAACGGGCGAGGGCTTCACCCGTGCCGCGAACGGCGCGGCCCGCAGCCTGCGTGACAAGGCGCCGGGTCTGGCCATCGACATCTTCACCGACCGGAGCGATGTGCTGGAGCGGGCCCTCTTCGACCGGATCGAGACAATCGACGACCCGCATCGTCGCTCGAAGGTGGACTGCCTGCCGAAAAGCCGCTTCGACCGCACGCTCTATCTCGACACCGACACCCGCGTCGTCGCCGATATCGGCGAGATGTTCGAACTACTCGACCGCTTCGACATCGCGCTTGCGCACGCCCATGCCCGCAACAAGACCAGCCATGTCGAGCACTGGCGCAGGCCGCTGCCCGCCGCCTTCCCGCAACTCAACGGCGGCGTGATCCTCTACCGCCGGACACCCGCCGTCCTCGCCTTCCTCGAAGCCTGGCGCAACGCCTATCACGCGGCGGGCTTCGGCAAGGACCAGACGACCCTGCGCGAACTTCTGTGGGAGAGCGACCTGCGCCTGCACATCCTGCCGCCGGAATACAACATCCGCTACGCGAAGTATCTCGACATCTGGACCCGCGACGAGGCGACGCCGAAGATCCTGCATTTCCGGCGCTTCCACGACGAGTTCGGCGCGGTCGAGGCAGGACGGCGCCTCGGCGGGCTGCGGCCGCTCCTGCGCCGCGTCAAGGGCCGGATCGCGACGCTGAAGGCACGGCAGCGCGGCACCGGCAAGGAAAAGATCTTCTGCATCGGGTTCCACAAGACCGGCACCAGCAGCCTGTCGCGCGCGCTCAAGACCCTCGGCTACCGGACGATCCACGGCGATTCCCCGGCAAGCTGGCACGGCGGCGACGAGGGGCGCAGCCTGCTGGAGATGATCGAGGCGGGAAACTACGACCTGCCCACCTTCGAACTTTTCGACGCGTTCTCGGACAATCCCTATTTCTCGATCTGGCGCGCGCTCGACGCGCGCTTTCCCGGCGCGCGCTTCATCCTCACCCGGCGCGACGAGGATCGGTGGATCGAAAGTTGCGAACGCTACTATCACGGCCGGCACGTGCGCCCGATGCGGCGCTGGATGTTCGGCGAGCATGCCGACCCGTCCTCGGGCCCCGAAGCCCGCGCGGCCTGGCTCGATGCCTATCGTCGCCACAACGCGGCGATCCTCGAACATTTCGCCGGGCGGCCGGATTTCCTCGTCATGGATCTGACCGCCGGCGACGGCTGGGAGAAGCTCTGCGCCTTCCTCGGCGAGCCGGTGCCGCGCAAGCCCTTCCCGCACGAGAACCAGAGCAAAACAACCGTGAAAGCCTGAACCATGGACGCCGTCATCTCCTTTCCCAAGTCCGGCCGCACCTGGCTTCGCGTCATGCTGGACCAGTACGGGATCCCCCTCGAATGGAGCCATGCCGGCGCCGGTCACGGCAACGGCCGCCCGATCAGCAAGCTCGACACGTCCGAGGCACGGAAATACGGCCGCATCCTGTTCCTGCACCGCGACCCGCGCGATACGGTGGTCTCGGGCTATTACCAGAAGGCGTTCCGCCGCGACGGCTATGCCGGCACGATGTCGGACTTCATCCGCGACCCATGCCACGGGATCGACAAGGTACTTCACTACAACGACATGTGGATCCGCCTCGCGCGGAGCCGGCCGGAGATGATGGTCGAGAGCTACGAGAACCTGCAGGCCGACACCGAAGGCACGCTCGCGCGGATCATCGCCTTCTTCGGAAAACCGGTCGATCCGGCGCGCATCCACGCGATCGTCGAGGCGAACCGGTTCGAGAAGATGCAGGCGCGCGAACGCGAGGGCCAGTATGCACGGACCTACGGCAAGATCCTCACGCCTGCCGACCCGTCCGAGCCCGACAGCTACAAGGTGCGCAAGGGCAAGGTGGGCGGCTACCGCGAGGAACTGACGCCCGAGGACATCACCTATTGCGACGCGGCAGTGGCGGGCTTCGTTCCTGGAAACTGACCTTCCCGAGGGAAACGACCCGCGCCACCGGTGGGCTGGATCAGAGAGTTTTCTTGAAGAATACGGCACCTTCACTGTTTCTCGACCCCGATCGCTACCTTCTGCGCGGCGGGCGGCGGCTGGTCTTCCAGCATCCCTCCCGTCCCGACCGGCTGCTCAAGGTCATCCGGCCCGACAGGGCGCCGCCCGGTCGGATGCGTCTTTTCCTGCGGCGGGCGGGGCGCTACCACGTCTTCCACGAGGAGCTTTCGGAATACCTCGTGCTGCGCA
>SLPP01000022.1 GCA_007131945.1 Paracoccaceae bacterium
CCATCCTCGGGCGAGATCCCCTCGAGGCCGGTCGAGACGAAGACCACCGGGATGGTCACGTCCGGCGCGGCCTCCTTGGCGATGTTCACATAGGCCTGCACGCCGACAGCCAGCATCAGCCCGAGGACCAGCAGCACGACCCGCGAGCGGGCGAAGGCGGCGTCGATCAGCATTGCGGCCGCTCCCCTGCCGGCAGGCGCGTCATCGTCCGTCCTCCGGCACCGGGCGCACGCGGTCGCCTTCGCGCACGAAGCCCTGTCCGCGGGTGATCAGCCGCACCGTCTCGGGCAGGCCGGTGATCCAGACGCCGTCGGTTCGTGCCTGCACGATCTCCACCGCGTGCTCCGCCACCCGGTCGTCGTCATCGACCGTGCGCACCACCAGCGCACCGGTTTCGGACAGTGCCAGCAGGGCCGGCGAGACGAAATGCGCCTGCTGCATGTCGGTCGGGATGCGCAGCTGCGCCGACACCCCGCCGGCGATGGCGCCGTCGGGATTGTCCATCCGCACTTCGGCGGCGAAGGTGCGGGTCTGCGGATCGGCCACCGAAGCGATGAAATGCAGCACCCCGGTGCGGGTCTCGCCGGTGATGAAGCGAAGCTCGGCCGCCTGGCCCGGCCGCAGTTGCGCAAGCGCCTGCTGCGGGACCCGGAAACGCACGGTCAGCGGATCGAGATCGACGAGCCGCGCCAGGACCGCGCCGGATTGCACGAACTCGCCCGCCGCGACATCGAGGGCATCCAGCCGACCGGCGAAGGGCGCGCGGAGCACCGTGTCCTCGAGCCCGCGCTCCGCCGTCGCGAGTTGCGCCTCGGCCGCGGCAAGCCCGCTGCGGGCCGAGACGACCTGGTCCACCGTGCCGACGCCGCGCTCCAGAAGCGCCCGTGCCTGGTCGTAGGCGCGGCGGGCGCGCGCTTCCTCCTCCGCGGCGCGGCGAAGCTGGGCGGCGCGTTCGCGCGCATCGAAGCGCAGGATCACCGTGTCCGTGTCCAGCACGGCGCCCTTTTCCACCGCGACCTCGGCGATCTGTCCGCCCATCTCGGCCTGCAGCTCGGTATCGCGCCGGGGATGCGACACCCCCTCGGCGACGAACACCTGCGGCACCGTTTCGGCATGGCTTGGCTGCACCGCGACCGTCAGGGGCGGCGGCGGGCCGGGCCGGGCCGCCTCCTCGGGCTCCGGCGGCGGAAAGACCACCGCGCTCGCCATCCACAGGACAAGCGCCACGACCAGCCCCGACGCGATCCATCCGGAAGGGTCGCGCCTGTTGCGCGACACGATCACCTCGTGTTCCGGCATGCGTCCCCTTCACGCTGCATCGCGGCGCAGTCTGGGGTGCCGTCCCCGTCTTTGCAACCGGATATGGCCACCACTTTTCCGTGCCCTCTCTCCCCTGGCTGACCGGCTGCGGAAGGCGTATCGCGCTGCATCGAAAGCCCTTCGGGGGGCGTGCACTCCGCCGCCGGACCGACGGTGCGGCAGGCGCGCCTTGCCGAGGTCGTTCATCCGTTCGCCGGATCGCCCATGTCGCGGGCCAGCGCGCAGAAGGCGTCGAGCCCGATCTCCTCGGCGCGCGCGGTGGGCGGGATGCCGAGGCGTTCGAGACGGGCCTCGATCCGCGGATCGAGGCCGCGCAGGCTGGCGCGCAGCATCTTGCGGCGCTGGTTGAAGGCGGCGGCGACGACGCGTTCCAAGAGCTTCGCGTCGGCCGGAAAGCGCGGCTCGGGCAGGGCGGTCAGATGGACGACGGCCGAGGCGACCTTGGGCGGCGGCGTGAAGGCCTCGGGCGGCAGGGTCAGCACGATCCGCGCCGAACACCGCCACTGCGCCAGGATCGCGAGCCGGCCATAGGCTTTCGATCCCGGCTGCGCCACGATCCGCTCGGCCACCTCGCGCTGGAACATCAGCGTCAGGCTTTCCCAGAAGGGCGGCCAGTCGGGTGGGGTCAGCCAGCGCACCAGAAGCTCGGTGCCGACATTGTAGGGCAGGTTCGCAACCACCCTGATCGGCGGCGTCAGGTGCGCGCGCGGGTCGATCTGCAGCGCGTCGCCCTGCAGCACGGTCAGCCTTCCGGGATGGGCGGCGGCGATCTCGGCCAGCGCCGGCAGGCAGCGCGCGTCCTTCTCGATCGCCAGCACATGGCGCGCGCCCTCGGCCAAGAGGCCGCGGGTCAGGCCGCCGGGGCCGGGGCCGATCTCCAGCACGTCGGCCCGGCGCAGGTCCCCCGCGGCCCGGGCGATGCGGGACGTCAGGTTCAGGTCCAGCAGGAAGTTCTGCCCGAGCGACTTCCTCGCCCGCAACTCGTGCCGGGCGATGACCTCGCGTAGCGGCGGCAGGGCGTCGATCATGCGGCGGCCCGGCGCGCGGCCATCCCGGCGGCCATGCCGAGCGCGGCGCGCAGGCTCGTCGGATCGGCAACGCCCCGGCCGGCGATGTCGTAGGCGGTGCCGTGATCGGGCGAGGTGCGCACGAAGGGCAGGCCGAGCGTGACGTTGACCCCGCCGGCGAAGTCGATGGTCTTGATCGGGATCAGCGCCTGGTCGTGATACATGCAGACCGCCGCGTCGTAGCGGGCGCGGGCGGCGGGGTGGAACATCGTGTCGGCGGGAAGCGGGCCGGCGAGGTCCAGCCCCTCGGCGCGCAGCGTCTCGAGCACCGGCACGATCAGCTGCGCCTCCTCGGTTCCCATCGCGCCGCCCTCGCCGGCATGGGGGTTGAGCCCGGCCACCGCGATGCGCGGCGCGGGGAGGGCGAAGTCGCGGATCAGCGCGGCGTGGGTCAGCCGGATCGCGCGCGCGAGCCGTTCCGCCGTCAGCGCCCCGGGAACGGCGGCGAGGGGGATGTGGATCGTCGCCGGGACGACGCGCAATTCGGGGCAGGCGAGCATCATCGCCACCTCGACGCCGCCGGCGAGATGGGCGAGGAACTCGGTATGGCCGGGAAAGGCGAAGCCAGCGCCGCCAATGAGCGCCGCCTTGTTGATCGGGCAGGTGACGAGGCCGGCGGCCTGACCGGTCCGGACCAGCTCCACGGCGCGCTCGATCACGGCGATCACCGCGGGCGCATTCGCCTTGTCGGGCCGGCCGGGCCGCGCCGGGGCGGGGAAGGCGTGGCGCAGGACGGCGAGCCGGCCGTCGGGCGCGCTGGCGGCCTCGGCCGGGGTCGCGACCGGGTGCCATCGCGTGCCCGCGGGCAGATGCGCCGGATCGCCGATCCAGGCGAAGCGCGGCCCCGGATCGGCGGCGAGCTTCGCCGCGATCTCGGGGCCGATGCCGGCGGGATCGCCGCAGGTCATGACCAGGACCGGCAGCTCCGACGGGGATGCATCCGGCGGCATCGGCGCCGCTCAGGGCAGGCGGATCTCGGCCTCTTCGCGCAGCGTCTCCAGCCAGACATCGGCGCGCCGCTCGATCTGCTGGCTGAACACCGCGAACCGCGCCTGGTCGGCCGTCGGCGCGGGATCGCGCACGAAGCGCCGGGCGCAGAGCTGGACGACGACGAGCTGCCCGTTCTCGACCAGATTGGCCGAGATCTCGCCCGGATCGAGCCGCGCCAGCTCGGTCGCGAGGCCGGCGGGAAGCTGCGGCTGGCGCAGGGTCACGGTCTCGAACGCCTCGGCCGAGACCTCGGGGGCGAGATCGCCGATCACCGGGCCGAAATCGGCACAGCTCTCGGCGCGGGTGCGCAGCTGGGCGACGCGGGCGAGGTTCGCCTCGCTGCGCCCGCCGGGCAGGCCGGCGCGGCGGAACTCGAGCTCGATCTGGCCCGGTGGCACGTCGCGGGTCTCGCGGCTGGCGCGCAGCTGGAAGAAGGCGAAGGCGCCGGGCACTTCCACCGGGCCGATGATCTGCCCGACGCGCGCCCCGTCGAGCTGCACCGCGATCTCTTCGGGCAGGCCGCGCAGGGGCAACCAGTTGTCGATCCGCCCGCCCTGTTCGGCACTCGGCGCGGCCGAGACCTGGCGCGCGGCCATGGCGAAGTCCTCGACCGTCGTGATCTCGAGGATCTGCGGGATCAGCTCCTGCACGATATCGGCGAATTGCGGGTCCGAGGGCAGGAAGATCTCGGAAAGCAGCACTTCCGCGACCGGGCGGATATTGGCCACCGACTGGGCGCGCGCGACCTGCGCGTCGGTCACCCGGATATCGGGGCCGTAGCGGCCCTGCACCAGTTCGCGCCAGACGATGCCGGCATGGACGAAATCGCGGAAGGTCTCGGGCGCGATCCCGTCCTGGCGCAACAGGTCGAGGAACTCCTCGCGCGACAGCTCGGCCCGGCGGGCGAATTCCGCCATCCCCTCGGCGATCTGTTCGGGCGAGGCGCGCAGGCCGAAGCGCCGCGCCTGTTGCAGTTGCAGCCGGTCCTCGATCAGCCGTTCGCGGGCGGTGGCGCGCGGGTCGGCGCCGCCGGCGCCGATCAGCTCCAGAAAGCGCGCACGCTGGCTGATCTCGTAATGGGTGATCGCCTGGTCGTTCACCCAGACGGCGGCCGAGAAGGGGGCCTGCGCCGTGGCCGGGACGGCCAGCGCCAGACAGACGATCGCGGGAAGGGCGCGGCGCAACGCGCGCAAGAGGCCGCCCGGCCAGCGTCGCGGGCGCGCCGGGCTCGTCTCGGTCGGGGCGGGGCGGGGGGTCGTCAGGGGCATGCGCAACGGTCCGTCTGCTTCCTCGTCCTGTCCGGGGCGGATGGGTCCCCGGCGCGTTCGTTCATGTCGGGCAGCTCCGGCCGGAGCCTGCGGGGCTTCGTCCACCGATGCCCAGCAGCTCGATCCGCAGATCGAAGCGCGTCGACGGCGCCACATTAGTGGAGGTTGCGAAGCGACGCGAGAGGGAAAGATCCACCAGCAGGCATTCGTTGCGGAATTCCACCCCGGCGCGGGCATTGCCGAACCGGGTCTGCTGGAAGTCGTAGCTCCAGCCCGCACGCCCTGCCCAGCCCGAACCGAAGCGATGGCCGACATCGACGGTCCAGTCGCGCAGATCGCGCGGGCGGTCCTCGAAGTCGCTCGACGGCAGGCGCAGCAGCGCGGTGCTGATCTCGGTGCGCCGGTTCGACCATCCGAGCCGCGCCTCGCCCCGGTCGAGCCCGCCATCGCCATCGACCAGCGCCGACAGGCCGAAGGAGAGGCCCCGCGGCAGCCCCAGCCGCGCCGCCACCAGCCAGTCCGAGCGGACCTCGCCCAGGGCCTGGCGTGCGCCGGGCGGGAAGCCGTCGATCGCCGCGCGCCGCCAGATGCGGCCGACCAGCATGTCGACCGACCAGCCGGCCGGATCGTGGCGCGACCAGCGCAGGCCCAGATTGGCGCGGCTGCCGTCGTCCGGCGCGTCGTAGCCGGCGTAGCGGCTCAGCGCGAAGAGGTTGCCGGCGTCGAATTCGGGCATACGGTTGTCGTCGTTGGGCAGCACGACGTCGCGGCGATGGCTGGCGATCAGCTGCGCCACCGGTTCGATCACGTGCCGCCCGCCGCGCCCGTCGACCGCCGCCCAGGGCCAGCGCAGCTCGAGCATCGCCTGGCCGGCATGGCGCGTGACCGGGTCGGGAAAGCGCGGATCCTCCGACACCCGGACATGATCGAGCCGCCCGTGCAGCGCGCCGGTGACCAGGATGCCGCCCGCCATGATCCATTGCCGGCGCCATTCGGCCGCGGCGTTCAGCCGCCCGAGGTTGCGCGCGGGATAGGAACTCGGGCTCGCCTCGTCGGCCGCGGCGCGGGCATGGGCGCGCGCCCCGAAATCGAGGCGCAGCTCGCCGCCCATCGGCAGATGCGAAAGCCCCAGCCGCTCCTGCCAGCGGATCTCGACGGCGTTGCGCGGCAGCCGCCGGTCGCGGTCGATCGCGCGCAGCGAGTGGAAATGCAGCCCGCGGGCGCGGATCGCCTGGTCGCGGCGGATCCGCTCGACGGTGATGTCCGAGGTCACGCGCGAGCCCGAAATGACGTCGTAATCCTCGAGATAGGCGCGGTCGGAGGCGGCCAGCCCGTCGAAGCCGAGCGTGAAGTCGCGCGGCAGCGCGAAACGGCCGCGGGCCGAGAGATGGCCGCGCGTCTGCCCCGGTTCCAGCCGGTCGCGGGCGATCTGGCCGCCCAGTTCCAGCCCGCCCGCGGCGAGGGCCTGACGATAGCGAAACGAAAGCGCGACGAGGCGCTCGGTGGTCACCGTCGGCGCGAGCGTCAGGTCGCGATCCGCGCCGAAGGGCATGAAATAGGGCAGCGTGACGCCGAAGCCGAGCCGGCTCGAGGCGCGGAACTGCGGCACGAGGAAGCCGCGCGCGCGGGTCTGCGTCGGGTCGGGCAGGCGCAGGGCCGGCAGGTAGACGATCGGCACCCCGGCGAAGCGGAACTGCGCGCCCTCGAAGTAGAGCTCTCGGCGCGCCTGGTCGTGGGTGACGCGGGCGGCGCGGATTTCCCACAGCGGGGTGGGGTTCTCGGCGCAGACCTGGCAGGACGAGGCGATGACCGCGTCCATCTCGGTCAGGTTGGCGTCGCGCCGGCGCAATTCGGCCGCGGCGATCTGCATCTGCCGGTCGAGCACCAGCCGCGCCGAGCGCACGATGCCTTCGCGCAGATCGGCCGAAAGCTCGGCCGCGTCGGCGAGGAACAGCCGGTCCGGCCCGTCCTGCAGCGTGATCGGCCCGGCGATCTCGAGCTGGCCCGAGCGCCGGTCATAGCTGACGCGGGTCGCGGTCAGCCGCACCGAGCCGTGCCAGACCTCGACCGCGCCCTCGGCGACGAGTCGGCCCGCCGGATCGACGGCGACGCGGTCGGCGGTCAGCGTGGCGAGATCCTGCGCCCGCGCCGGCGGGCCGGGCAGCGCGAGGACGAGCGCAAGCGCGGCGGCGGCGAGATGCGCCCCCAGCCCCGCGATCCGCCGCCGCCTGCGTCGCACTAGCCGTCCTCCAGATGCAGCAGGACCCCCAGCGCCAGCAGGATCGTCGCGAAAGGCGGCGTCCAGACCGCCAGCAGCAGGGGGATCTGCCCGTTCTCACCCAGAACCTGCGCGAAGTTGCGCAGAAAGAACAGGGCAAATCCGGCGATCACGGTCAGCAGGATGCGCCCGCCGGCGCCGCCGGCGCGGCTGTGGCGCATGCACAGCACCGTGCCGACCAGCATCATTGCCGCCATCAGCACCGGCAGCGCCAGTTCGGTGTGCAGCTGCACCCGCAGGCTGCGCGTCGCCAGCCCCGCCCGGTCGAGCGCGGCGATGAATTCGGGCAGCGCCCAGACCGAGATCGTGCCGGCGCGGGCGAAACTGTCGCGGATGCGCTCGGGCGTGAGGTCGGTGGGCAGGTCGAGGCGGGGGTGGCGCTGCGCCTCGCGCTCGGGGTTCTCGGCGGTCAGGTCCCAGTACTTGGCCTCGTGCAGCTCCCAGGCGCCGGGACCGAGCCGGGCGACGGCGGCCTCGATCCGGCTCACCGGGGCGCCGGTCTCGCGGTCGAAGGCAATGAAGCCGGTGTTGCGGAAGGTCAGCCCGTCGCGGTCGACCGAACCCGCGCGGATCACCGTCTGGCCGAGCCGATCGCCCTGGCGCAGCCAGATCCCGGCCTCGCCCACCGCCACCTGCAGCACCAGATCCGGCGCGGTGATCGCCTGCACCTGCGCCTGGTAGAAGCGCGTCGCCGCGGCCACGACCGGGTTCAGCGCCGCCACGACCAGCGCCCCGAAGAGAAGCATCGCGACGAAGGGTTCGAGCAGCATGCGCAGCGCCGAACGCCCGGCGGCGCGGATCACCACCAGTTCCGAGGACCGCGCCAGCGCCAGGAACATCGCCATCGCCGAGAGGATCGCCAGCATCGGCAGCACCTGGTAGAAGGTCGTCGGCGCGCGCAGCGCCGCCAGCCACAGGATCTGGCGCAGGGCCGTCTCGCCGCCGCCGAAGCGGCGCATCATCTCGACCAGTTCGAACAGATAGAGGATGCCGATGAACACCGCGGCGATGATGCCGAAGGTGCCGGCCAGCCGGCGCGTTAGGTAGATGCCCAGCGTCATGCCGCCGCCCCCGCCACGCCGCGCCGGGCGCGCCGCCGCCGCGTCGCC
>SLPP01000154.1 GCA_007131945.1 Paracoccaceae bacterium
CGGTCGCGCGCGGCGAGCAGAGCGAGCCCGGCCGCGCGCAGCACCGATGCCAGCCGCGCCGCCGGTTCGGACCGCGCGCCGGGGGCCGCGACCAGTTCCACCAGCGCGCCGGGACCGATCGGCCCGGCGGGGTGCAGGGCGAAGAGCCGCCCCGAGTCGCGCAGCCGCGCCGCGACCGGAGGCAGATCCGCGCCGAGCAGCACGAGCGGCGCACCGTCAGGGAGGACCGGCTCCACCCGCACCGGATCGCAGGCCTCCGGCGCGACGATGGCGAGGTTCGCGGAAAGGCCGGCGAGGTCGCCGGCAGAAAAGGTGAGCCCGTTTACCGGCCCGGTCGCCGCCTGAGTCCGCCCCAATCCGTCGCGCAGCCGCGCCGCATCGTCGGGATCGGGCACATGCAACCGCACTTCCATGCCGCCCGCCGCCAGAAGCAGGGCCAGCGCCACGGCCTGCGCATCAGCGCCGACGACCAGCGCCTCGGCGGCGGGATCAGCCAAGGAAGCCGCGGCGGCGCACGATCTCGACCAGCCCGCGCAGGCTGTCCTCGGGCCGGCTGCCGGAGGTGTCGAGAACCGCGTCGGCGCGGGCATAGAGCGCCTCGCGGCTGGTCAGGATCGAGCGCAGCTCGTCCATCGCCCGCGGATTGCCGGCCATCGGCCGCTCGTCGCCCTGGGCGCGGACGCGGCCCATGTGCTCCTCGGGCGAGGCACGCAGCCAGATCGTGTGGAACCGGTCGAGGAGCAGCGCATAGGTCTCGGGCTCGGCGACGATGCCGCCGGCTACGGCGAGGACGACCTGGTCGTGGCTCTCGATCACCCGGCTCAGTGCCTGGTGTTCGAGCCGCCGGTACCCCTCCTGGCCGTAGAGCGCCATCACCTCCTCGACCGGCATGCCCGAGAGATCCTCGATCTCGCGGTTGAGCTCGACGAAGGGCGCCGCGCAGGCGCGCGCAAGCATCGCGCCCAGCGTCGACTTGCCCGCCCCGCGCAGACCCAGCAGGCAGACGCGCCGCGCGCGCCGCTCGGCCGGGGCGCCGGGGCTGAGCAGTTGCAGCACCGTGCGCCGCGTCTCGGCATCGGCGCGGCGATAGAGATCGGCGACGCGCAGCGGCTCCGAGGTCCAGGGATCCTCGGCGCCGACCAGCCACTCGATCCGGTGATCGAGCGCCTGCGCCACCTCGAGCAGCCGCGCGATGGAGATGTTACCCTCGCCCATCTCGAGCTGCGCGAGATAGCGCTGCGAGACGCCCGAACGTTCCGAGAGCACCCGACGCGAAATGCCCTTGCGCTCGCGCGCGCGGCGCACGCGGCGGCCGACCTCGCGGATCAGCGTTTCGGTATCGGGCGCGGCGACGGCTTCGGCGGGATCGGCCGCGCCGCGCCGGTCGGGGATTTCGTCCATCATCGCGGCCAGTCCGGAAACATAATGCATGTTAGACGGGCAATCGGGCGCGCGCAACAAATCATCATGCACCTTTATGCATGAAGCGCCGACATGCACCCGGCCTCATTCAACGGGAGCGGCGGCGATCAGCCGTTCGATGACCGCGCGGATGTCCTCGGGCGGCGGCGCCTTGCGGAACTCGCGCGCCACGACGAAGACGCTGACGAAGGTGCCCGAGAAGCACTTCACCCCATTCTGGTAGCCATCGACGCGGAAGGTGATCGAGGTCTCGCCCAGCCTGACCGGCCAGGTGCGGCATTCCAGCCGGTGCCGCGGCGTGACCGGCGAGACGAAATCGAGGCTGAGATGGACGAAGGGCGTCCCGACATTGCGGTCGAGGTTGAGCTGATACCAGCCGACCCCGCCCAGGTGATGCTCGTACCAGGCGTCGATCGCCTCGAGCGCGAAGGCCGGTAGCCGCGCGGTATAGGCGATCATCGCCGGGTCGCAGTCGCCCCAGGCGACGCGCACGACATGGGTGAACATTTCGGGCTCTCCGGCCCCGGCGGCAGCCGCCGGCCGCGTGACGCTCTGATCCATCTTTCCCCCGCGCGGCCGCCCGCCGCTAGTAGGTTTCCACGTGGTAGCGGCCCGCTTCGCGCATCCTGTCGCGCAATGCAACCCAGTCGAGCCCCGCCTGACGCGCGATATCGGTGAAGGCCGCCTCGACGCCCGCCTCCATCGCCTTCAGGCCGCAGACATAGACATGCCCGTCCTCGCTGGTCAGCAGATCGCGCACGTGATCGGCCTGTTCGCGCAGGCAATCCTGAACATAGGTCTTCTTCTTGCCGGGGACACGGGAAAAGGCGAAAATCTTGTGCAGGAAATCCTCGGGCACCTTCTTGAGCGGGCCGAAATAGGGCAGCTCCTCGGGGCTGCGGGCGCCGAAGACCAGGGTCAGGGTGCCCTTGCGCCCCGGCATCTCGCGCTGGCGGCGCATGGTGAAGCCGCGGAACGGGGCCGAGCCGGTGCCGGTGCAGATCATCAGGATCCGCGCCTGGGGGTCGTTCGGCATCAGGAAGGTCGAGCCGAAGGGGCCGGTCAGCCGCACCTTCGCGCCCTTCTCCAGGTCGCACAGGTAGTTCGAGCAGACCCCGCCCGCCTCGCGCTTCACGGTCAGCGCGAGGTTGTTGTAGTTCGGCCGCTCGCCGTTGCGGGGGCTGGCGATGGAATAGAGCCGCGGCAGGTGCGGCTTGCCATTCGCATCCGTGCCGGGCGCGAGGATGCCGACGCTCTGCCCTTCGAGCACCGGAAAGGGCGTCTGGCCGAGATCGAGGATGATGTGGCGGACGTCGGATTCGCTTTCCGCGGCGGTCAGCCGGTAGTTGCCGACGACCGTCGCCTCGGCCGGCTTCGACAGCGGATGGAGGTTGACCGAGGGTTTCGAGGCCGAGGCCGGTGCCTTCGTCCGCCCGCCGGCGCCGGCATGCGCCTCGGCGAGTAGCTGCGCCACCGCCGCGTCGATCGCCTCGAGCCCGGTCTCGGCCTCGCCGCCGAGCGCCGAGAGATCCTCCTGTTCGGGCAGTTCGGACCAGCCGTACTGTTCTTCCAGGCTGTAGGGCGTGACGACGACGCGCCATTCGTCGATCGAACCCGTCGGGCAGACCGGGATGCAGTCCATGCAGAAGTTGCACTTGGTAGCATCGACGACGACGTTGGTGTCGTCATGCTCGATCGCCTGCACCGGACAGGTCATTTCGCAGGTATAGCAGCGGATGCAGATCTCGGGGTCGATCAGGTGCTGCTTGACCGGAGCGGTCATGCCGGCGCGCTCCGCCTCGTGCTGTGCGGCATGTGCAGGATCACCTCGGGCAGGCGCAGGAACTCGGCGAGCGAGAAGCACGGTCCCTTGCAGTCCGGGCAGCCGATGCAGGCGCCGGGCTTGTGCGGCGCGCGCGCGCTGGCGTCGAGGGTGCGGCGTTCGATCTGCATGTTTCCTCCTTGGCGGGTCGGGGCTCAGGCCATGTAGAGCTTGACGTATTCGAAATCGCCCGGCTTGTTGTCGATCCCGACCTTCGGCGGCGCGATCCAGCCGGCGAACTGGCCCGGCTCGTATACGGGCTTCATCAGCGACTGGATGAAGTCGCCGTCGGCCTTGGTCGGCAGCCAGTGGTTGATGCCGGCATCGTATTCGGCGCCGGTGAGAAGCTTGCCCTCGGGGTCGAAGAGCTTGTTCGCGAAAACGCCAATCTTGCGGTTGAAGCTCTCGTGCGGCAGCTTCATCTCGAACCGGATGCCGGTCTTCTCGATGATCTTGTTCCAGCGCCCGACGCCGCCCGCCGCGTCGCGGGTATAGTCGTCGCGCAGGCGCATGTTGATCGCGGTCAGTGCCGGCACCTCGTGGCGTATAAGCTTGCCCTCGACGAAATCCCAGACCGGGTAGGTGGCGTCGGTCAGCTTGTGGTCGTCCTCCAGCCGGTGCTCCATGTAGCGGCCCTTGATGCCGGCGTTGAAGGCGTTGGCGGCGTTGGTCGAGACCTCCTGCCCGAAGAGATCGAGCGAGAGCGTGTAGTGCAGGTTGAGCTTCTTCTGGATCGTCGGCAGGTCGATCACGCCCAGCGCGCGGATCGCGTCCACGTCGTGGGGGTCCTCGATCCCGGCCTCGTTCATCGCCTCGCAGGTGCGCTGGATGGTGCGCCCCACCCCGGTCTCGCCGACGAACATGTGGTGCGCTTCCTCGGTCAGCATGAAGCGGCAGGTCCGCGACAGCGGGTCGAAGCCCGACTGCGCCAGCGCCTCGAGCTGCATCTTGCCGTCGCGGTCGGTGAAATAGGTGAACATGAAGAAACTGAGCCAGTCCGGCGTCTCCTCGTTGAAGGCGCCGAGCATCCTCGGCGCTTCCTCGCTGCCCGAGGAACGGCGCAAGAGGTCGTCGGCCTCCTCGCGCCCGTCGGCGCCGAAATACTTGTGCAGCAGGTAGACCATCGCCCAGAGATGCCGCCCCTCCTCGACATTGACCTGGAAGAGGTTGCGCATGTCGTAGAGCGAGGGCGCCGAAAGCGCGAGGAAGCGCTGCTGCTCGACGCTCGCCGGCTCGGTGTCGCCCTGGATCACGATCAGCCGGCGCAGCATGGCGCGGTATTCGCCCGGCACTTCCTGCCAGGCGGGCTCGCCGGCATGCTCGCCGCAGGGGATGCGCCGGTCCTCGACCGCCGGCGCCAGCAGCACGCCCCAGCGGTATTCGGGCATCTTGACGTAGTCGAACTTCGCCCAGCCCTTGGGATCGACGCTGACCGCGGTGCGCAGATAAACCAGCGACTTCTGGAAATTGTCGGGGATCAGGTCGTTCCACCAGTTGATGTAGCCGGGATGCCATTTCTCCAGCGCCTTGAGCACCCGCTTGTCCGAGGACAGGCCGACATTGTTCGGGATCTGGGTGTCGTAGCTGACATTGATCAGGTCGAGCATCGGTATCTCCTTGTGAAATGGCGGGCGGGTCTCAGACCCGGCGCATGTCGAATTCGCCGCGCCGGCCGGTGCCGTAGCGCTGCAGCGATCCCTCGGTGCCGACGGCGTTCGGGCGCTGGAAGATCCAGTTCTGCCAGGCGGTCAGCCGGCCGAAGATGCGGGTCTCCATCGTCTCGGGTCCGGCGAAGCGCAGGTTCGCCTCCATGCCGGTCAGCGCGTCGGGGCTGAAGCTCGCGCGTTCCTCCAGGAAGATGCGCAGCTCGTCCTCCCAGTCGATGTCGTCATGGGCGAAGGTGATCAGGCCCATCTCGCGCGCCGCCTCGGCCTCGAGCGGCGTGCCGAGCTGTTCCTCGGCCGCCTCCACCGCCTCCGGCACGCCGAGGAAGCGGGTCTGCAGCCGGGTCAGGCCGTTCGCCATCGGGTAGCGGCCGAAATTCCCCGGCGAGAGCCGGATCGCGGCGACGGGTCGGTTGTCGCCCTCGAATTCGTCCTCCATCATGTAGCTGCGATCGGCGGCCCAGAGGATCTCGGCCAGGGGGCCGGCGAAACACGACCCGTGCTCGATCACCGCGACCAGCGAACGCGCGGTCACGTCGAGCCGCTTCATCACCCGCTTCCAGTAGTGCAGGATCTCGTTCGCCAGCCAGTGCTCGGCATTCTGCAGGAGCAGCGCCTCGTGCGCGAGGACGGCCGCGCCGTCGCCCTGGCTCCGGAGCACGATCAGGCCAAGTTCGGTCTCGTTGAGCCGCAGATGCAGGATCGCGTCGTCGAGTTCGCGCGCCAGGCGCAGCAGGTAGAAGCGCGCGCCCTCGGCCTCCAGCGCCGCCATGTCGGCCGGCGGCGCGGCCTCGGGGCCCTTGAGCAGGATCGTCGCGCGCCGGGCGGCGCGGTCGAGCGTCACCTCGACCAGCGAATAGCCGACCGAGCCGTCTTCGTTGAACTGGCGCTCCAGCGGGGTCAGCGCGATCCCCTTCCGTGGCGCGGCGCGGCTTGAGGCATCGGCGATGGCGCGGGCGCGCTCGGCCACCGCCTCGTCGAAGCGCGAATTCGGCACGACCTCGTCGACCAGCCCCCAGTCGCGCGCGCGCCGGCCCTTCACGCCTTCCTCCATCGTGCAGAAGACATCGGCGAGGTCGCGGCGCACGCGGCGCTTGTCGGTGACGCGCGTCAGCCCGCCGGTGCCGGGCAGCACCGCCAGAAGCGGGATCTCGGGCAGCGAGACCGAGGAGGTCGAATCGTCGGTGAGCACGATGTGGTTGCAGGCGAGCGCCAGTTCGTAGCCGCCGCCGGCGCAGGAACCCTGCACAGCGGCGATCCAGGTCTGGCCCGATTCCTCGGCCGCGGCCTCGTAGGCGTTGCGCGTCTCGTTGGTGAACTTGCAGAAATTCACCTTGTGGACATGGCTCGCGCCGCCCAGCATGCGGATGTTGGCGCCGGCGCAGAAGACCCTCTCCTTGCCCGAGCGCATGACGACCGCGCGCACCTCGGGATGTTCGAACCGCATCCGCTGGACGATGTCGTTGAGTTCGATATCGACGCCGAGATCGTAGGAGTTGAGTTTCAGCTCGTAGCCCGGAAAGAGCCCGCCCTTCTCGTCGACATCCATGAAGACCTGCGCGACGGGGCCGTCATGTTCAACCCGCCAGTGGCGATAGCGGGACGGGTCGGTCTGGAAATCGATCCGCCCCGGCGCCGCATGCGTCGCGGCTGCGCTGTCCTGGCTCACGGTGCTGGTGTCGCTCACGGCGCCCTCCCTCGGCTATCTGCACTATACTGCGGTTTATCTGAGTTTCAACCGCATGTTTTGCAGTTCAGTGCATCTTCTATCGACCGATCGGACAAATATTCGGGCTGAAAGACCTGCCTGGCGCGCAACATGGTGTGCTTTATGCATTATATTGCATCTCTCTCAGCATCTCGCAGGCCGCCTCCGGCGCGCCCGAATCGATCGCCGCGATCGCCGCGCGCAGGCTTGCGGGTGGCAGGCCCATCACCACCGCCCCGCCGGCGCCGGCCGCCGCCGCCGCCAGATCGCCCGCCCGGGCGCAGAGCCGGGCGGCGGCGCGGGGTTGCCCCATGCGCGCCTTCAGCGCGGCATTGGCCATCTGGATCACCGCCTGCACCAGCGCGCGTTCGCGCGAATTGGGCGCGGCGTTCATCCAGACCGGCTCCAGCACCTCGTGGCATTCCCAGAAATACCCCGCCGCGAAGAGCCGCAGCCCGTGCCGCCAGGCCGGGTTCGCCGCCGCCTCGGCCGAGCGCGTCACCGGCAGGGCGGCGGCGCGGATCGCATCGAAGGCGCCCTCGGGATGGCGGGCGGTGCGGCCGGGGACATAGGCGTGGCCCGGCAGCGGCCAGCCGGCCGCCGCACTCATGCCATCTCGGGCTGCGCCGCCTCAATCCGGGCGAGCCGGGCGATGAACTCGGTCACCGCCGCCAGCAGCGCCTCGGGCGCCTCCGTATGCGGCGCGTGCCGGCAGCCGGGGATCATCACCACGTCGACCGGCGCGTAGCTGCGGCTTTCCAGCTCGTCGATCTGCGCGCGGGTGCCGTACTGGTCGTCCTCGCCCTGAACCGCCAGCGCCGGGATGCGCAGGTAGTCGATCACCTCGGCGACGTTCCACTCCCTGAAGGCGGGATCGAGCCAGGTGTCGTTCCAGCCGCGGAAGGTATTTTCCGGATCGGCATGGAAACGCGCCATCCGCGCCTTCAGATCGCCCGACGCGTAGGCCTCGCGGGCCCTGGCGATCTCGGCCAGTCCCATCTCCTCGGTGAAGAAATGCGGCGCGATCAGCACCAGGCCCCGGATGCGCATGTCGGCGATGCTGCCGGCATAGATGGCCGAGATCGTGGCACCGTCGCTGTGTCCCAGCAGGACCGCCTGGCCGACACCCGTGGCGTCGAGAACCTGCGGCAGCACCTCGACCGCCTCGCGCGTCATGAAGTCGAGCGGGCGCGGCAGGTCGGCGGGATCGGAAGCCCCGTGCCCGGCGCGCGAATAGGCAAGGACGCCCCAGCCGGTCGCCGCGGCTAGCCTTTCGGGGAAGTCGCGCCAGAGCGCGATGCAGCCGAGCCCCTCGTGCAGCATCACGATCGTCGGCGCCTCGCCCGGCGGCGGCCCCCAGCTCGCCGCCTCCAGCCGCTTGCCGC
>SLPP01000364.1 GCA_007131945.1 Paracoccaceae bacterium
AGCATCTGCGTCATCAGGTTCGGCATCCGCGCGCGCAGATCGCGCAGCCGCTGCCAGGGGCATTCCTGCAGGAAGCGGTAGGCGACGTCGAAGGTCGCGCCGCCCCAGCATTCGACCGAGAAGAGCTGCGGCAGGTTCGCGGCATAGGCGGGCGCGACGCGGATCATGTCGTGCGAACGCATCCGCGTCGCCAGCAGCGACTGGTGCGCGTCGCGCATCGTCGTGTCGGTGAGCAGGAGCTTCCTCTGCGCCTTCATCCAGTCGGCGACGGCCTTCGGCCCCCGCTCCTCGAGCAGCGTCCTCGTGCCCGGCGCGGGCTCGGTGCGCTGCTTCGGCGCCACCGGCGGGCGCGGCCGGGCGGGCGGACGCGGGCGGCCCGCCGTCTCGGGATGGCCGTTCACCGTGATGTCGGCGAGATAGGTCAGCACCTTGGTGCCCCGGTCGCGCCGCTTGCGGAACTGGAAGAGTTCCGGCGTCGTGTCGATGAAGCGGGTCGTGTAGGTGTCGTCGAGGAAGGTCGGGTGCTTGAGCAGGTTCTCGACGAAGGCGATGTTGGTCGAGACGCCGCGGATGCGGAACTCGCGCAGCGCCCGGTCCATCCGCGCGATCGCCTCCTTCGGCGTCGGCGCCCAGGCGGTGACCTTGACCAGGAGCGAATCGTAGTAACGCGTGATGACACCGCCGGCATAGGCGGTGCCGCCATCGAGCCGGATCCCCATGCCGGTGGCCGAGCGGTAGGCGGTCAGCCGGCCATAGTCGGGGATGAAGTTGTTGAGCGGGTCCTCGGTCGTCACCCGGCATTGCAGCGCGTGGCCGCGCAGCGTCACCTCCGCCTGGCTCGGCGTGCCGGTCGCCTCGGCCAGCGTCGCGCCCTCACTGATCCGGATCTGCGCCTTGACGATGTCGATCCCGGTCACCTCCTCGGTGACGGTATGCTCGACCTGGATGCGCGGATTGACCTCGATGAAGTAGAAGCGGCCGTCATCCATGTCCATCAGGAACTCGACCGTGCCGGCGTTCTGGTAGCCCACCGCGCGGCCGATCTTCAGCGCCAGTTCGCACAGCCCGGCGCGCTGCTCGGGGCTGAGATACGGCGCCGGGGCGCGCTCGACGACCTTCTGGTTGCGCCGCTGGACGGTGCAGTCGCGCTCGTAGAGATGGTAGAGATTGCCGTGCAGGTCGCCCAGGAGCTGCACCTCGACATGGCGCGCCCGCTCGATCATCTTCTCGAGATAGCCCTCGCCGTTGCCGAAGGCGGCCTCGGCCTCGCGCCGTCCCTCGCGGATCTTCGCCTCCAGCTCCTCGGGGCCGTGGATCGCGCGCATGCCCCGGCCGCCGCCGCCATGGCTCGCCTTCAGCATCAGCGGATAGCCGATCTCGGCGGCCTCGGCGCGGATCGCGTCGATGTCCTCGCCCAGCACCTCGGTCGCCGGGATCACCGGCACGCCCGCCCCGATCGCCACGCGCCGCGCGCTCGCCTTGTCGCCGAGCGCGCGCATGGTCTCGGCCTTCGGGCCGATGAAGGCGATGCCGGCGCGGGTGCAGGCATCCACGAGTTCGGGATTCTCGGACAGGAGCCCGTAGCCCGGATGGATCGCATCGGCGCCCGAGGCCTTCGCCACCCGGATGATCTCGGGGATCGAGAGATAGGCCGCGACCGGCCCCAGCCCGGCGCCGATCCGATAGGCCTCGTCGGCCTTGAACCGGTGCAGGCCCAGCTTGTCCTCCTCGGCGAAGACGGCGACGGTGCGCTTGCCCAGCTCGTTCGCCGCGCGCATCACGCGGATGGCGATCTCGCCGCGATTGGCGATGAGGATCTTGCGGAATTCGGCCATGCGGTCCCCCGTCCCTTGGCGTCAGCGCCGTTACGCGGCGCGGCACGTTCACACCTGGCCGTCTAGCGCACTGCCCTGCAAGTCGGCCGGCCGGTTCACGCCCAGTTGCAGCATGTTCGCGACCAGATCGTCGCGCAGGATATGGTCCAGATGCGCGGCCCCCACCGACCCCAGCGCCGCCAGCGCCTGATGCCAGCCGCGGCCGAGCATGACGAAATCGGCACCGCGCGCGATCATCCGCAGGATGTCGAGCCCGCTCTCGACCCCGCCATCGGCGAGGATCGGCAGATCGGGCACCGCGGCGCGGATGTCGGGCAGCGTGTCGATGCTGGCGGGGCAACCGTCGAACTGCCGCCCGCCATGGTTCGACACCCAGACCGCGTCCATCCCCTCGGCCCGCGCGCGGGCGGCATCCTCGGCGCGCAGGATGCCCTTCAGCACCACCGGCCCGCCCCAGAGGTCGCGTACCGCGCGCACGTAGTCCCAGTCGGGATTGGTGCGCAGCAGGTAGCCCGCATGCGCCGTCGAGGGGGCGTTGCCGTCGAGCCTGAGATACTCCTCCATCAGCCGCAGACGCGGAATGCCGTGGCGCAGCGTCGCGAGCGACCAGCGCGGGCGCAGCGCGGCCTGGGCGATCATCCGCGGCGTCTTCTTCGGCGGGATCGAAAGGTCGGCGCGTCGCTGGCGTTCGCGGCGCGACGCACCCGGCAGGTCGACCGTCACGACCAGGGTCGTGAAGCCCGCCGACCGCGCCCGGCGCAGGATATCGGCGCGGACTTCCGGATCGCCCGGCGTGTAGAGCTGGAACCAGCCCATGTCGCCGGCGATGGGGCCGATCTCCTCGGGCAGGCGGGTGGCGACGGTCGAGAGGCAGTAGGGGATGCGCCGCTCGGCGGCGAGACGGGCGAGCGTCGCCTCGGCGCCGGGCCAGATCAGCCCCGACATGCCGACTGGCGCGATGCCGAAGGGGGCGGCGTAATCCTGCCCCAGAAAACGCGTCGCAAGGTCCGGTGAAAGCGGGCCCCGCAGCACCCGCGGCGTCAGGCGCAGCGCATCGAGCGCGGCGCGGTTCAGCGCCGGGACCGTCTCGGCGCCGGTGGCGCTTTGCAGGTATTCCCAGACGAAATGCGGCAGACGCCTGCGCGCCCGCGCGCGCAGGTCGGATAGCGCGGGATAGCGCAGGTCCAGGTCCATGGCGAGGTTATGACAGCCGCCCGCGGCGACGGCAACGGTCCCGCATCGCGCCCCGTCCCGGTCAGTGCAGCCTGAACTCGCCCACGACGTTCCGCCACTCGCCCGGGGCGATCAGCTTGCGATGCGTGAAGCGCACCGAATGCAGCGGCCCCTCGATCTCGCGTTGCCAGAACTCGATGAAGCCGAAAAGCCGCGGATAGTCAGGGGCGAGGTCGTATTCCTGCCAGATGAAGCTGTTGAGCACATGCCTGTAGTCCGGCAGGCGGTAGTAGAGCTCGGCCGTCGTCAGGCCGTAGCCCTTGAGCATGAGTTCGGTTTCCTGATGGTCCATCGCACGGGTTACCATGAAAGAGGCTTCGATGAGTCAAATCTGCCAAAGAGAAATTAAAAATCAACGAAAACAGTTTGTTGGCACACTCTGTCGGTGGCTGCCAGCGGGCGAGCGCGGGGCGCGAGCGGACCGGTGCCGAATGTATTTGCGCCGATGCCCGCAAAGGCGGCGCGGCGCGAACGGGGCGGGATCGGGACGGCTCCGCGACCTGTCCCGCCGCCGAGGCGCGAGGGACGTATACGCGCCGGAAGGGCTGCGGGAGAGCGCGTGGCAGGCGGGTGGCAGAAGCGCGCGGTGGGGGCGCGAATCGTTAACCGACGGGCGGTGCGCCATGGCCGGGTCGGGCCGGGGCGGAGCGGCATGCTTGCGTATCTTTTCGGCAGGATGAATCGGCCGGCCGCCCGGAAGGCGGAGCATCGGCGACGTTGCCCCCGCGCCGCGCCCCGCAGGGGCGCGGCGCCCGGCCCAACGCGAGGAAGGTTGTGCGACAGCACAGCCTGACGAGGGGCGGGAGCACGCCCGTCACCCCGCGGCGTGACGCCGAGCCGGGGCCGGGCTTCAGACCAGCTTCGCGGCGCGGAACATCGCCAGCACGTTGGCCTTCGGCCGCGCGCCCAGATGGCCGATCACTTCCGAGGCGGCGATGCAGCCCATCCGCGCGCTCGTCTCCAGCGAATGGTCGGTGGCGAGACCATAGAGGAACCCGGCCGCGAACTGGTCCCCCGCCCCGGTCGCGTCGACCGGCGTGACGCGGGCGACCGGCGCCGTCACCCGGTGGCCGGCATGGATCGCCACCACCGGGTCGCCCGAACGCGTGCAGATCACCATGCCGCAGTCGCGCGCCGCCTGCGCCAATGCCTCGTCGAGGTCGTTGGCCTGGTAGAGTGAGACCCATTCGGACTGGTTGCCGAGGACGAAATCCATCTCCTCGGCCACGAGGCGCCGGAAATCGGCGCGGTGGCGGTCGACGCAGAACGGGTCGGACAGCGCGATGCCGACGCGGCCCCCCGCCGCATGGCAGGCGCGCGCGGCCTTGAGGAAGGCTTCCTTGCCCTTGTCCTTGTCGAAGAGATAGCCCTCGAGGAAGACGACGGCGCTCTCGGCCATCACGCCCTCGTCGACGTCGTCGGGACCGAGTTCGGCCGAGATGCCGAGATAGGTGTTCATCGACCGCTCGCCGTCCGGCGTGACGAAGATCATCGAGCGCGAGGTCGGCAGCTCGCCCCCCACCACCGGCGCGTTGACGAAGTCGGTCCCGGCGCGGGCAGTGTCCTGCGCGTAGAAGCGTCCCAGCGCGTCGTCGTGCACCCGACCGACGAAGGCCGTCGCCAGCCCCAGCGCCCCGATCCCGGCGATGGTGTTGGCGACCGAGCCGCCCGAGGCCTGGGCGCGGTCCTTCATCGCGGCATAGAGCGTCTCGGCCCGGTCGCGCTCGATCAGCTGCATGATCCCCTTGCGGATGCCCATGTGGTCGAGGAAATGGTCGTCGACGGTCGAGATGACATCGACGATGGCGTTGCCGATCCCGGCCACGTGGTACTTCTTCACAGGGTCTTCTCCTCGTAGGGGCAGAGATCGCGGATCAGGCAGGCGCCGCAGGCGGGTTTTCGTGCCTTGCAGATGTAGCGCCCGTGCAGGATCAGCCAGTGATGCGCGTGACGCTGGTATTCGGCGGGCACGTTGTCCTCGATCGCGCGCTCGACGGCGAGCTCGTCGCGGCCGGCGGCGATGCCGGTGCGGTTGCCGACGCGGAAGATATGCGTGTCCACCGCCTGCGCCGGATGCCCCCACCACATGTTGAGCACGACATTCGCGGTCTTGCGCCCCACCCCCGGCAGCGACTGCAGCGCGGCGCGCGAGGACGGCACCTGCCCGCCATATTCCTCGACCAGGATCCGGCTCAGGCGCATGACGTTCCTCGCCTTGTTGCGGTAGAGCCCGATCGTCCGGATATGCCCGATCAGCCCCTCCTCGCCCAACGCCAGCATCTTTTCGGGCGTGTCGGCGACCCGGAAGAGCGCGCGGGTGGCCTTGTTCACGCCGACATCGGTCGCCTGTGCCGAAAGCGCCACGGCGACCAGCAGCGTGAAGGCGTCGAGGTGCTCGAGCTCGCCCTTCGGCTCGGGCTCGGCCGCGTGGAAGCGGCGGAAGATCTCAAGGATCGTGCGATAGTCGAGCTGGCGGGCCATGGCGCCCTCATGCACGGGCGCCGGTCGGCGGTCAATCCTTGCGCCCGTTCCTGCCGTTCTCGCCGTTGCCGCGGCGCAGGAGCCGACCGATCAGGAACGAGGTGCGCGGAATGTAGACATAGCGCGTCTTCGGCCCCGGCGAGGGGCGCGCGCGCATGCGGATCAGGCCGAAGACCACCAGCACCGCATGCGCGAGCGCGATGAAGACGAACATGCCCGCCGGCCCGAACCGGTCGATCAGCACCGAGGCGATCACCGGGCTGGCGATGGCGCCGACGGCGTAGAAGAACATCAGCGCCGCCGAGAGTTCCACCCTCTCGTGCTGCTCGGCGAAGTCGTGGGCATGCGCCGCCGAGACGGAATAGATCGGAAAGGTGGTGAAGCCGAAGAAGCCCGCGGCGAGGAAGATCGCGACAACGCCGCCGCCGGCGCCGATCACCGTCAGCGCGCAAGCGAGGATCGAGGCGACGGAAAGCCAGACCAGCACCCAGCGGCGGTCGAACTTGTCGGCAAGCCAGCCGATCGGATACTGCGCCAGCGCGCCGCCGAGGACATAGGCGGCGAGGAAGAGCGCGATCCGGTCGGCGGCGAGCCCCACGGCGAGGCCGTAGAGGGGACCCACCATGCGGAAGGCCGCGCCGGTGATGCCCGAGACGATGACCCCCGCCGCGGCCAGCGGCGAGTGCCGCCAGGCCATCGCCGGGCGCAGGCGCGGCGCCGGGCCGGTCTCGGGCGCCTCGGCGCGGGTGAGCACGAGCGGGAAGAGCGCGGCGCAGCACAGCAGCGCGAGCAGGTTGTAGGAGAGGTAGGCGGCGGGCTCGAGCACCGCGATCAGAAGCTGCGCGCCGAGCGAGCCGATGATGTCCACCACGCGGTAGACGCCCATCGCCCGGCCGCGGGTGGCGTTCGTCACCTTCGCCTGCAGCCAGGCCTCGATGATCGTGTAGCAGCCGGCGACCGCCATGCCGATCGCCACCCGCATCAGACCCCAGGCGATCGGGTCGGTCAGCATCATGTGGGCGAGAATGCCGATCGTGCCGGCGGCGGTGAAGGCGGCGAAGGCGCGGGAATGGCCGACCTCGCCCATCAGCCGCGGCGCCCACCAGCAGCCGACGAAGAAGCCGACGAAATGCGCCGAGCCGAGCATCCCGATCTCGCCCGCCGAGAAGCCCAGCGCCGCGCCCGAAAGCGCGTCGAGCGGCGCCACCCCGCCGAGGCCCAGCTGCAGGAGCACGACCGAGACGAAGAGCGCGGCGAAGGAGACGAGAAGGCGCATGGGAAAGGGTCCGAATCGCGGCCACGTTGCGCGCGCCGGCGGCAAAGGTCCAGAGCGGATGCGCAGCTTCCGGGTCGCGCGCGCGCCGCTGTGGCGCTAGGATCGCGGGGTCAGCCAGGAGGGACCGGCGCGATGACCGAGGCGATCAGCAGACTTCCCGAAGCGACCGGGCAGGCCTATCACTACCGGGTGATCGCGCGCGCCATCGCCGAGCTCGACGCGGCCGGCGGCGAGCGGCTGGCGCTGCCGGACCTCGCCGCCCGGCTGGGCATGAGCCCGGCGCATTTCCAGCGCGTCTTCAGCCAGTGGGTCGGCGTCTCGCCCAAGCGCTACCAGCAATACCTGGCGCTCGGCCATGCACGGCAGCTGCTCGCCGAGCGTTTCACCGTGCTCGAGGCGGCGCTCGGCGCCGGGCTCTCCGGCCCCGGCCGGCTGCACGACCTGTTCCTGCGCTGGGAGGCGATGACGCCCGGCGACTACGCGCGCGGCGGTGCCGGGCTCGATATCGCCTGGGGCCGGTTCGACACGCCCTTCGGCCCGGCCATCGCCATGGGCACCGAACGCGGGCTCTGCGGGCTCGGTTTCGCCGCCGAGATGGGCGAGGCGGCGGTCTTCGACGACCTCGCCCGGCGCTGGCCGAAGGCGCATCTCGAGGAAGCGCCCGAACGGCTGCGGCCCTGGGTCGAGGCGGCCTTCGGCGGCGGGGCGAACGATCGCGGGACGGCGCTGCACCTGATCGGCGCGCCGTTCCAGATCAAGGTCTGGGAGGCGCTGCTCGCCATCCCATCGGGCCATGTCACCACCTATTCCGAACTGGCGGTGGCGGTCGGCAACCCGCGCGCGGTGCGCGCCGTCGGCACCGCGGTCGGGCGCAACCCGGTCAGCTTCCTGATCCCCTGCCACCGGGCGATCGCCAGGTCGGGGGGGTTGGGCGGCTATCACTGGGGCCTGCCGGTCAAGCGCGCCATGCTCGCCTGGGAAGCCGCGCGCCGCGACGCCGGCGATTGACTTGCGCAGGCCGGATTGCCGGCGCCCGGTCCGCGCCGGGAACCGGTCGCATCAGCCATTCGTTACACAGACGGGATGACCGGGGGCTGTTCGGCGCGCGTGCCAGCAGGTAAACCCGTCGTGAAA
>SLPP01000193.1 GCA_007131945.1 Paracoccaceae bacterium
CACACCCCCACCACCCGGACCCATCTAATCCCCATAGCGCTCCGGGCCAGCCCCGCCACCGGGGCGCGGCCCGCGGTTTCCTCCTGGAGGCTGGTCCGACGCCTGCCCCCTGAACCCGGGGAAGGCCTCATGCGCTCGCGGGCAGGCATCCGACAACCCTAAACCATAACCATGCTCGCCACCATGGAGGAAGGCACCCGTGACCGCGTGCTGGAGGCAAACCCAGGTATGGGTTTCGACCATCCCGCGCAGATCAATGACCTTCGGTATGTTCTGGGCCCGGAACAGTTCGGAGTGGAATCCTATCGACACTGGCTTAAACAGTTCGACCCACCGGGGTTCCTGCGCCGGTTGCTGGCCGGCGTGGTGGTGATGGATTCCCCGATGTAGTGGCGCCACGAGTACACTCTGATCCAGGCGACCTGCCGAATCTTAAAGGGCCGCGAACTTTCCCCAGGCTTGTTTCTGAGCGACAGGTTCCTGCCGGCTTAGGGACACTCGGATTCACTGCGTCGCTGACCGGTCAGGGTCGGAAGCGACCCCGTGACCGTTGAGCGGCAGTGGCGGCCCAAACGGACACTCGGTGCGAACGGGGGGCGGCTGTAGCCAGCCGTAGCTAAAAATGGGCCTCTGACATCCATCACACGCTTTGGTTATCCGCCTTCCGACTGTTTCTCTGCCCTTTGGCAATGCAAGTCTCGACCAGCTTGCTTCCTTTCGGCCAAACCGGGATGGCAATCCTCGGGACGGCAACCTTAGCCGAGAGCGACCGCCCGTTCTCCCGTAAACATGGCATGCTCGCGACGGCGGGCTTTTGGGCGCGGGTTCATTGCAACAGTTCCGCGCGTCCCGAAACCAACATGACCGTGCGCTGGTCGGGAGACACGCTATGCCGCACCCGGATCTCGGCCGGTTCCGAGCTGGTGACCACCAGCCGGTTATTGGTCGATACCACATAGGAGACGCCAATCACCGTCTCGCTACCGCTGTTAACCGGGTCGGGGTCGTTCCCGTCACCGCAGCCGCTCAGCATCAGCAGCGCCATGCCCAGTACACCATACATCAGCCTTGCCTTGCCGTTCATGTATGCCCTCCGGTTTGACGGGCGATGCGGCGGACGACCCAATCCGGATCTCCACCGCACCGACCGCATCAAAAGTACAGGTCGCGTGTGACCTGGGTTTCGACTTGAAAACGCAGGCCATCCCCCTCGTCCGGCTCGATCCACACCCGGTGTCCTGCCTCAAACCGGCTGACCGTATCGTCGATCGTGCGGGACTCCAGCACCCACTCCCCGGCCAGATCCTCCCAACGTTCGAACCCGGTGCGTCCGCGGCCGTCGGGTTCCGTCCACACCAACGCACGGAACCAGGCCTGCCCGCTGGCGAATTCCAGGAGGGTCTTCACCTGACCGTCGGCCATGAACCGCGTGAGGGCGCCGGGCACATCGGTAGCCGCCACCGTCTCGCCCGCCTGCGCCGATACCCGATGCTCGGCACTGCCGTCGGCACGCGCGAGCACCTCCAGGATGACCCCATCGTCAAGCACGGCCCGGGTCACGATCCGCGGCCGCCCGTCCGCATCTCGCTCAAGGGTCACCGTCGAGCCCGGAACATCGCTGACGGCCTCAGTCAAGGTCTCAGTACCGTCCAACAGGGTCCGGTCCACCCGATGACGCAACGGATCACCGTGGGCCGCCGGCAGCACCGCCTCCAGCCGCACCTGCGTCCCCGTCTCCGGATCCTCGAAGTCGAACACCACCGTCCTCGCACCGGTGTCGGATACCCCTTCGCCGCAACCGATCGCGCAGTAGGCGACTCCGTCGTCGATCACCGGCAGCTCGGGATCAGGCGCCGGCGGCTCGGCATCCGATACGGGTACGACGGTCAACCGGGCCGTGTCGATCAAGCTACTGTTCGAAGCCTCATACGTGATGAGCCAATTCAAACTGCCCGGACTCTGCACCGGGTCGAACGCACCGCTGATGCCTCCGGCCGCGTACAGAAACTCAAACTCATCGCCAGCCGTGGCCTGAAATTCTTCCAAAAACGAGACCACTATTGAACCTGCCAACACAGCTTGCCCAGATATCGACAGATAATCGTACTCACCAGAGCTCATTCCAGCGAGTTCAATCTTGAGGGCCCCCTCCGAGGTCTGCGTATAGCTTCCGGTGATATTCAACTCACCGATCGAATTGCCCGGCTCGATGGTTCCCTCATTGATAACATCGCCCGGAATCGTCCCCGCCCCTTTGAGGACCCCCAGCTTCGGCACAGTCACACTCACACCGTCCGGCAGATCGGTGCCTTTGCTCAGATACAGTATCGCGCCAGAAAAGTCGCTCCAGTCACCGTCATGCACAGCCCATGCATAACCAGAACTACCATCGGTCAAAACAAAATTCTGTTCACCGTCACTGAAGTGCAAGTAGAACGCGGTCTCATTATCGATTCTTGCCCCGGTCCAATAAACGTGGGGTAGGATGTTCCTGAACGGGCCTGTTCGAACAAGGCCCCAGCCATCCTGAATATTGCGCGATTGAGGGTTGTCATCGTCCGGAATGTATCGCCCTTTGTTGCCTAGACTCACGTAGTACATATGCCCCAACTCCGAGACCGGCATGCCGGTGCCGGAGCCATAGCGCCAGCCCCCGTCATTGCCGTCAGTCGTGGTTTTGGCATAGCCCTGATCGCTCGTGGCGTTGTTGGTGTAGGGATCTAGGTTCCACCAAGAGCCCTCGATCGTCGACAACGCTGGCAAGCGCCATTCGTTGTAGCCGAGGTATCCCGATTCGTTCATCTTGCTGATCCAGTTGTTCGCCGTAGGCCAGCTCATTCGACCTCCAGAGCCAATCGCCACGGAATTGCAAAAATACCAACCCGCGCCGGGGCCGGGGCAAGGCGGCTCTTCGCTAGCGCTACGCGTCAGACCAAAGGTGTTGGTCGCTGCCAGGTTCGCATCGGCCAACCATGTAATCTTCAGCACCGTGTCGTAATAGACATCCGCAACCCCATCGCCCGTTAAATCACGGCCGAAGAAAGCAGCCTCGCCGACCCCTGGGATCGCCACCAACCCCGCGAATGCCAGCGCACAAAGGCGCTTCGCACGCCTAAAGAATTCCTCGCTCCTGCTCTTCATGTGGAACCCCCTCCGAGTGTTCTCTCCATATTGAAATGAAGACCGGGCAAACATAATGGTAGTGCGATCACATGAACCGGCTCCCGAAACAGCCTTGACATGGCGGACGTCCAGAAAGATTCTTCATGGCTCCCCGGGTAAGCGTCCTGCAGCAAAAGCAGTGCCCCCGCTTTTGCCGACCTTGTCCCGTGGCTTATAGCCGGCCCCCACTCAGGTTCCAATTCCTCCAAAGGCCGACCCTGATGTGTCCAATGCTTTAGCAGGGTAGAGTCGCGCATCGCCGTCAAAGAACGCAGAATAACCGAGCGGAAAACTTGGGTTAAAAAACGTCCATTTTGCTAAGCGAGCGATAGGCTGTTAATCCAAACACCTGCCTTAGATGTACTAATCGCCACCATCTCATCACCCCTTGTACTGTGCCGCTTACCCCACACCTTTCCACAGCAATCCAAAAAACCCGCAAGCTCATCTGTCGGCCGATTTTTCGCTAAGTATTGGGTTGGCCCAAGTCCCTTCGCTGGCGACCCTCATCCACCGCTGCCCGCCACTCACACGATCCTCAGGTTTGCGCGTCATAAGAAATTCACCGACACTCCGGCGGATACCATTTTTCCTCAAAGTAAACATCGGCTCCCCCACACTCGTTATTTACATGGCGGTTCTCGGAATAATCATTGTTATCCTCCGAGCCGGGAGGAACGTTTTCCCTCGACCAAAGATCTCCCAAATATCCTAGAGGGAATACCTGATCTCTAACAAAAATACCGCCTCCAATATATCCCGCCTCATTCTCATAGAATACGTTGCCATAGATCCTGGCTTCTTTAATATTGCCGACAAATACCCCGCCACCCCTAGGACCGGAACTGTTTCCAGAAATAATGTTGTAATCCATTTGCACCGTAGTTTGCGGGCAATTGGGCAAATATATGCCCCCACCACTTAGTGCTGCATCGTTAGTCCTGATGACGTTGTCCGATATAACCACGTTGTTTTCCTGACCCCAAGAACGTAAACCGATACCGCCACCATGACTATCAGGCGCACTGTTATCGGAAATGGTATTGCCTCGGATAAGCACGTCTACGTAGTAGTTCAGACTAATGCCGCCTGATTTTCCCGTATTGCGCGTAATGATATTGTCGACTATCTGCGCTTTGGAGTGCCGATAAACCGATACACCCCCTCCAGAGTAATAGGATTCTGCGTGATTCCCGGTGATCGTATTGCCGACGATTTCAGCTTCTGAATTAAAGCCAATGTACACTCCACCTGCATGGTTATCACCCAGTGCTGTGTTGTTGGTAATAATGTTATCTTCAATCTTTGCGCTAGAATATACCGTGATTTTGATCGCCCCGACACCAAAATCCGTGGCATTGTTGTTTAGTACGTTGCCTGTAATGGTCGCCTGAGCAATCCGATCCTGATCGGTGCCGCGGATATGAATCACCCCGTCCCCGCCGACATGATCCCTAAAGACGTTTTTGTTGATTGAAACGTTTGATTGATTGATGGCGTAGATTCCCGGACCCCGCCCAAAGGTTGCAGTGTTATTTATGAATGCATTCTCTTCAATCACAGGTGAAGACTCGCCTGTTATCATCATGCCAGCGCCATAAGCGGCCCGATTCTCCCTGATTATATTGCCCCTAATCACAGGAGAGGATGAACTATCAACCAAGACCCCCCCAGCATTACCTCTACCGGCGTCGCCGCCTGTAATCGTAAAGCCCCAGAGAACAGCATCGGACGTTTCACCGCCGTCGAAAGAGACCACAGGCGCGTGACCTCCGCCGTGAATAATGGTACTAGCGACAATATCGGGATCTTCAGGGGTCTGGCTTCTAACTCTAATGCTCTTTCCGTTAAAACTGATCCGTTCCGTGTAGATACCAGGCTTGACTAAGACTTCGTCTCCGTCTGAGGCTGCGTCGATCGCAGACTGAATGGTAAGATAATTGTCAGGAACGACTAGCGGTTCCTTAGGCAAATCCAAACTGCAAATCGAGACGGGCGCGCCCGTTACCAAGCAGTTCTCATAGACACCTGTTTGATAACCCGGCGCCGAGACGGAGACGTTATAGGACCCCGCAGGTAGACTTGGAATAGTAACCGGTTCTTCGCTTGTTGTTCCCCAAGCCACTCGGCGACCAACAGAATTAGTGATGAAGTAATTCGCGCCGGACACCAGCTTGCCAGTGAAGGCGTCGAGAATCTCGACCGTCAGGGCTCCAGGACCCGCATCGTTTGCGATAAGCGTGATCGGCGGAAAACTAGTTTCGCTGCCCTCGATTGAGGAACCCGTCGATAGCGCACTCGCTGCGTTCGCAGCGCGGTAGTTTGAACCCCCGGGGGGGAGCGCTATGGCCTCATATAAGGTATTCGATCGAAATAGCAGACGGGCTGAGTAATTGCCGCTCGCATCGGTCATTGCGAAGCCTGGCAAACGGGTTCCACCTGCGCTGAAGATCACGCTAACCCCTGGGATTCCCTGTCCCGTTGCATCGCGGACCGCGCCGCCTAAAGTGATGGTCGGCGGCGCGGCGGCGCCCGCAGGTATGCCCGCCACGAAATCCCGCGTCTTCAGCCAAACATCGTGCTCGCAGCCAACTACCGAGCTGCATCCGATGGCGACCTGTTTAGCGCTTCCCCTTCTCAACAAGTCCTTTGTATGGCGATAGCCTTTCTTGTAATCTTCATTCAGCCAGCGGTCCTCGCGCCCCGCCACCAATGAACCAGGAACGATCTGTGGCTGCCGTTCGTCATAGCCGAGCAGCCGCTCACGGACTTGCGCACCCCCGAAGTTCGCGTTCAGCCAGCCGGAGGTTGTGCCAAGGTGTGGCAGAAAGCGCTGTCCCTCGAAAGAGATGAGTTCGTCTCCATCGTCCGCTTTGTAGATTGCTTTTGAGGGCCATGTGAGAGTGGACCCGCTCCAGTGGGCGGTGAGCCCAATCAAGACCTGTATGGGCACGTTCGGGAGCTGTTCCACCGTCTCAACCAGGCGTTGCGCCATAAAACCCTTGTTCGCGTCAAGTCCGAGTCGACTGCGTTGAGGGTTAGTCCAAGGCACTGTCGGGGAAACGCCCATCTGATAGCAGGAAATCTGGTCGCAGGACCAGAGGACGCCACTATCCCGACCATTTGGGAAAGTGATTCCCCCGCGTGTACCTCCGAAGAACGGGTAGATGCCCGAGTGGGGAGTTCCAACAGTGGTGACCGAGGCCACCAGTGGGGAAGCGAAGGACGCAGCATCTGATGACGCCAATCCCTGAAGCAGAGTGCGAGTCAACAGTCCGCCGTAGGAGTGCGCCACGATGTGAATCCGGCGTCCAGTCTGCTCTTCGATCGCAACTATTGCGGCAGCGAGGTCGGTCGCGAGGTCCTGGAGCCTGCCATCGGAAGACCACCGGAACTCGTAGGGCGTGTATCGGGCACCCGAACTGCTGACGCCGGCAAAGAGCGCGGGAAAGTTTTTCCAGGTTCCGGTACCACCACTCATCTTCTGGTTGCAAGCGACATCAAACATATAGCCATGCACAAACAGGACCGGATCCGTAGGATCGTTCCGATCGTAGGAGGACGGGCCCCAAAGCCTGAAGACTTTCCTTGTCGAGAGGTCGCTGTCACCTAGCAAGGAAACCTCATTGCCGGGTGGGAGGCGTCGTTCGCATGTAGTCCAAGGACCTCGGTAGAACCACGCCCACCCGGACTGCAGCTCCGTCGTGATGGGGTAGCTCAGGCTGCTGGCCTGAACCATGCCCATGGGTGCAAGGGCGCGGGCAGTGTCGAACGCCTGCGGTTCGAGCGACGATGGTTCAACGCCCGCAGGTGTGTTGGCATCCATCACCTCGGGATCGGGAAGCCACAAACGGTACTGAACATCAGGGTCACCATCCACGCGAACGCTCAGAACCACATCACCTCCGGCGTCGCGGCCCCGGAGGATGCGGAAATGAGTCGGTACCAAGGCTGCCCCGGGCTCGACTTCGACCACAACCTCGCCCCACGCATCCATGACCGTACCGCCTGCTGGCCCCACGCTACCGTCCACCAACGTCTCCGCCTCCATCACGAAGACCGCTGCCGGAATCGAGCGCCCCAGGCCAGTCTGGCTGTTGGTGACGCGGATGGAGAACGGGGCCAAATGCCCGGATTCGGCACCGTCGGGAATGTCGTAGGTGATCGTCCCCGTGCTTGGGTTCACTGCGACCCACCCTGGCCCGGCCTCCAGCGCGAAACCATAGTTCTCGTTGGTCGTGGTGATGGGTTGGACTTCGACGACGCCGCTACTGCCGGAAAAATCGGAAATTCGGTTGCGTTCATCACCGAACGCCAGGGAGACCACTCCGCCAAACATGCCCGGAAAGAATTCCAGCAAGTCCTCGTGGAATTCGCCTACGTGCAACTGGCTGGCCAGCGTTTCCAGAAGATCATCGAACCCCTGTTCCACCACCGCAACCCGGAGATACTCGAGTGCAACTCCTTCGGGTTCGATGGCATTCCATTGACCCGGTTCGAACGCGCCGAGATCATTCATGCGTCGAAGCGCTGACTCCCTGCGCTGCATCGGCGTTCCGGATGCTTCGAGTCCGGCCATGCGGCCGACCAGCGTCGTCAGCAGCGTGACGTTCGCGGCACTGTGATCCTCCGTGGCCAAGTATCGAGCCCGCAGTTCGCCCCTGAAGGATCGTCCGCGCACCTGCCCGCCCGTCACCACAAGTTGGTACCCCTCCGCGATCTCGGTCTCACTCGTCTCAATCGCGAAAGCCCC
>SLPP01000175.1 GCA_007131945.1 Paracoccaceae bacterium
CGGCAGCGGGCCTCCCCGCCGCCGGTGGACTTGGCGCCGCGTCTGGGCGATACCGGCGGCGAGCCGAAGCGGGGGGCGCCATGGTCGAGGATTCTGCGATGCGCGATGCGGGGGCTGGGATGCTGCGCCTCGCCGCGATCATGCGGCGCCTGCGCGCGCCCGAGGGCGGGTGCCCCTGGGACCTCGAGCAGGATTTCGATTCGATCGCGCCCTACACGATCGAGGAGGCCTACGAGGTCGCCGATGCCATCGCCCGGCGCGACTGGCCGGGGCTGAAGGGCGAGCTGGGCGATCTGCTCTTCCAGGCGGTCTATCACGCGCAGATGGCCGAGGAGGCCGGGCATTTCTCGCTCGCCGAGGTGATCGAGGCGATCGCCGAGAAGATGCTCTCCCGCCATCCGCATGTCTTCGGCGCCGCCGCCGAGCGCAGCGCCGCGGCGCAGACCGAGGCCTGGGAGGCGCAGAAGGCCGCGGAGCGCGCGGCGCGGGCGCAGGCGGGGGTGCTCGACGACGTGCCGCTGGCGCTGCCGGGGCTGACGCGGGCGGTGAAGCTGCAGAGGCGCGCGGCGCGGGTCGGATTCGACTGGCCGGACGCGGCGCAGGTCGTGGGCAAGATCGCCGAGGAGGCGGCCGAGCTTGTCGCGGCGCGCGACCGGCTGAGCCGCGACGAGATGGCCGAGGAATACGGTGATCTGATGTTCGTCATGGCGAACCTGGCGCGGCATCTCGATGTCGATCCGGAGGCGGCGCTGCGCGCGGCGAACGCGAAGTTCACCCGCCGTTTCCGCGCCATCGAGGCGGCGCTGGCGGCCGAGGGGCGGCGGCCAGAGGAGAGCACGCTCGAGGAGATGGACGCGCTCTGGGATGCGGCGAAGGCGGCCGAGAAGGCGCGGGCGGACGGCTGAGGCCGGCGCGCGCCCTTGCCTGCAAGCGCGTCGGAAGCGGGGGGTGTGCAAGCTTGCACGAACCGTCAAGGCATTGGATTGACGACAGAAAATCTTTCCCGTTAACCGCTGCGAAACCTATTCCCGGGGGCGGGGGGCGTCGCCGCCAGCGGCGGTCAGGGCGTTGCGGCCTGCAGGGTCGGGGGCGGCATGTCGCCGCCGAGGCCGGCGAGCACCGGCCAGAGCGAGGCGACGAGGAGCAGCGCCATCGCGCGGTTGAAGAGCCGCAGCCGCGCCGGATGCGCCAGCAGACGCCGCGCGCCCATCCCCAGCACCGTCCAGACCGAGACGCAGGGCAGGTTGACCAGCCCGAACACCGCCGCCACCCAGAGGACCGCCGCGACCTCCTGCCCCGGGGCGTAGAGCGCGACCGCGCCGAGCGCCATGGTCCAGGCCTTCGGGTTGACCCACTGGAAGGCCGCCGCCTGCAGGAAGCTCAGCGGGCGCCCGCGCGACTCGGGCGCGTTCCCGGGCGGCGCGGCCTGCGCGATCTTCCAGGCGAGCCAGAGCAGGTAGACGACCGAAACCGCCTGCAGCGCCGCCCGCGCCGGTGGCCAGGCGGTGAAGACGCCGGCAAGGCCGAGCCCGACCAGCGCCACCATGACGGTGAAGCCGATGCCGATGCCCAGCATGTGCGGGACCGTGCGGCGGAAGCCGAAATTCACCCCCGAGGCGAGCAGCATCAGGTTGTTCGGCCCCGGCGTGACCGAGGAGACGAAGGCGAAGGCGATCAGCGCGGCGAGAAGGTCGGGCGACATGCGAAAGGCTCCGGTTGCCGCGAAAAGATAGACCGAAGATGCCGCAATCGGGTTGCAAAGGTTGCGTCCGCACGGCAATCATCGCAACCCATGAGCAGCACTGACCCGATCGGCGCGCGGATATTGCAGGTTCTTGCCCGCGAGGGGCGGATCGCGAATCTGGAACTGGCCGAGCGCGTCGGCCTCTCGCCCTCGGCCTGCCTGCGCCGGGTGCAGGAACTCGAACGTCGCGGCGTCATCCGGGGCTACCGCGCGGTGATCGACCGCGAGAAGCTGGGCATCGGCTTCGTCGCCTATGTCACGGTCGGGCTCTCGGTCCATACCAAGGCCGCGCAGCAGGAGTTCGAGCGCGCGATGGGCGCCGCGCCGCAGGTCCGCGAATGCCACAACACGACCGGCAGCGTCGAATACCTGCTCAGGGTCGAGGTCGCCGATCTCGCCGCCTACAAGCATTTCCATACCGAGGTCCTCGGTACGCTGCCGCAGGTCGCGGCGCTGACCACCTATGTCGTGATGGGCTCGCCCAAGGACGAGCGCGGCTGATCGCCGGCATGGACGCGCCCGGACGGCTGCGCTATCAGGCGGGCGAAGCAGCTTCGAGGCGCGCATGTCGGCAACCGGCACCCCGATCCCGATGATCTCCGACGCCTCGGGGCCACTTTCCGGCGTGGCCGAGGTGCCGGGCGACAAGTCGATCAGCCACCGGGCGCTGATCCTCGGCGCGCTCTCGGTCGGCACGACGCGGATCGCCGGGCTGCTGGAAGGCCAGGACGTGCTGGACACCGCCGAGGCGATGCGCGCCTTCGGCGCGACCGTCACCCGCCACGGGCCCGGCGCGTGGGAGGTCGAGGGCGTCGGCGTCGGCGGCTTCGCCGAGCCCGACCGGGTGATCGACTGCGGCAATTCCGGCACCGGCGTGCGGCTGATCATGGGCGCGATGGCGACGACGCCGATCGCCGCCACCTTCACCGGCGATGCGAGCCTCAACCGCCGGCCGATGGGCCGCGTGACCGAGCCGCTGGCGCTTTTCGGCGCGCATGCCTATGGCCGGTCGGGCGGGCGGCTGCCGATGACCGTGATCGGCGCGCTGGACCCGGTGCCGGTGCGCTACACCCTGACGGTGCCCTCGGCGCAGGTGAAGTCGGCGGTGCTGCTCGCCGGGCTGAACGCGCCGGGCGAGACCGTGGTGATCGAGCCGGAGGCCACGCGCGACCATACCGAGCGCATGCTGCGCGGCTTCGGCGCCGAGGTGACGGCCGAGGACACGGCCGAGGGCCGCGTCATAACCCTGCGCGGCCAGCCCGAACTGACGCCGCAGGCGGTCACTGTCCCCCGCGATCCGTCCTCGGCCGCCTTCCCGGTCTGCGCCGCGCTGATCGTGCCGGGATCCGAGATCACCGTGCCCGGCGTCAGCCGCAATCCCACCCGCAACGGCCTCTTCGCCACGCTTCTGGAGATGGGCGCGGACCTGGGTTTCGAGAACCCGCGCGAGGAGGGCGGCGAGCCGGTGGCCGACCTGCGCGTGCGCTTCACCGGCGCGCTCAGGGGCGTCGAGACCCCGCCCGCGCGCGCTGCCAGCATGATCGACGAATTCCCCGTCCTCGCGGCCCTGGCGGCCTGCGCCGAGGGGGCGACGGTCATGCGCGGGGTCAGGGAATTGCGGGTCAAGGAAAGCGACCGGATCGACGCCATGGCCCGGGGCCTGGAAGCCTGCGGCGTGCGGGTGGAGGAAGCCGAGGACACGCTCACCGTCCACGGCCTGGGCGCGGGCGGGGTGCCGGGCGGGGCGACGGTCGAAAGCCGGCTCGATCACCGGATCGCCATGTCCTTCCTCGTCCTCGGCCTCGCTGCCAGGGCGCCGATCCGCGTCGATGACGCCAGCCCCATCGCCACCTCCTTCCCGGATTTCGAGCCGCTGATGCAGGGGCTCGGCGCCGCGATCCGGCGCGAGGGGGCCTGAGCCGTGCCCGGCGGCAGCCTCCTGCGCGTCCTGGTCGTGGCGACCCTCGTGTGGCTTTTGGGCATGGCCAGCTATGCGGTGCTCCGGCTCGGGCCGGAGGGTGCGTTGCCGCTGCTCGATTGCCGCATCCTCGGCTATCACCCGGAACAGGTCGCGAACTGGCTCGAGGGTCTTTCCGACCTGGGGCGGTCGCGGCTCCTCGGTGTCTTCCGCTGGGCCGACACGGTCCTGCCGCTGCTGATCGGCGCGACGCTGGCGCTCGCCGCCTTCGCCGTCCGCCGGCCCTGGCTGGCGGCACTGGCGCTGGTCTATGTCGGCCTGGATCTGGCCGAGAACGCCGCCGTCGCCGCGATCCTGCGCGCCAACGAGGCCGATCCGGCGCTGGTCGGCCGGGCCTCGGGCCTGACGGTAGGCAAATGGGCGGTGCTGATCCCGACCCTCGGCGCGACGCTCTGGTTCTGGTGGAGGCAACGGCGTTGAGCTTCACGGTCGCCATCGACGGGCCGGCGGCGGCGGGCAAGGGCACCATCGCCCGCGCCGTCGCCGCGCATTTCGGCTTCGCCCATCTCGATACCGGGCTTCTCTACCGCGCCGTCGGCATGAAGGGCGGCGATCCCGTCGCCGCCGCCCGCGCATTGTCCGAGGCCGATCTCGCCCGCCCCGACCTGCGCAGCCACGCCGCCTCCGACGCCGCAAGCCGCGTCGCCGTCCTCCCCGAGGTGCGCGCCGCCCTCGTCGCCTTCCAGCGCGACTTCGCCCGGCAGGCGGGCGGCGCGGTCCTCGACGGGCGCGACATCGGCACCGTCATCTGCCCCGGCGCCGAGGTGAAGCTCTTCGTCACGGCGAGCCCCGAGATCCGCGCCCGCCGCCGCTGGCTGGAAGCCGGCGGCGAGACCGCGCCCGAAACACTCGACGAGATCCTCGCCCAGGTGAAGGCGCGCGACGAGCGCGACATGAACCGCGCCGACGCGCCGCTGCGGCCGGCCGGGGACGCGGTCACCCTCGACACCTCCGATCTCAGCATCGACGCCGCCGTCGCCCGCGCCATCGCGATCGTCGCCTCCCGGCGCGGCCCGCGCCAAGGCTGCCCATCCGCGAATTGACCGGTAAATTTCAGATAAAGAATTTTCCTGGAATCAATAGAAAACAATCACTTGACCCCTCTGCGCAAATTGCGCAGCACCACGCGTCGCGCCGCACCGCGCCGCACTGGCCCCGACTGGCCCCGACCGGCCGCCAGCGAAGCTGCCCGGCGGCCATCGGCCGCCCGGGCGAGGACCCCTCGACGGGGTCCGAGCCCGGCCCCCGTCACGCGGGTCAATCGCCGCCGCGGGGCAGCCCTTCCTCGGCCGCGCGTTCCCGCCGATGCGCCTCGAGGTCGCGCGCGGCCTTCGCCTGCCGCGCCTCGGTCAGCGCCTTCTCGGCCTTCTTCCGCCCGTGGCGGGCGGCGTTCGCATCGCCCGCCTTCCGCGCCGCCGCCCGCGCCGCGCGCTTGCGCGCCGTCCGCAGGTTGACGATCTCGGCCATCCCGCCTCAGCCCTTCGGCCCGATCATCTCCTCGGGCCGGACGATCCGGTCGAAGGTCTCGCCATCCACGAATCCCAGCGCGATCGCCTCCTCGCGCAAGGTCGTGCCGTTCTTGTGCGCCGTCTTCGCCACCTTGGTCGCGTTGTCGTAGCCGATATGCGGGGCGAGCGCGGTGACCAGCATCAGGCTCTCGCGCATCAGCTTGCCGATCCGCTCGACATTCGCCTGCGTGCCCACGACCATGTTGTCGGTGAAGGATGAGGCCGCATCGCCAAGAAGCTGCATCGACTGCAGCACGTTGTAGCTCATCATCGGGTTGTAGACGTTGAGCTCGAAATGCCCCTGGCTGCCGGCGAAGCCCACCGCCGCGTCGTTGCCCATCACATGCGCGCAGGCCATGGTCAGCGCCTCGGCCTGGGTCGGGTTGACCTTGCCCGGCATGATCGACGAGCCCGGCTCGTTCTCGGGCAGGATCAATTCGCCCAGCCCCGACCGCGGGCCGGAGCCGAGGAGCCGCATGTCGTTGGCGATCTTGAAGAGGCTCCCCGCCACCGTCTTCAAGGCCCCCGAGAACATGACCATCGCGTCATGCGCCGCCAGCGCCTCGAACTTGTTGGGCGCGGTGACGAAGGGCAGGCCGGTGATCGCCGCGATCTCGGCCGCGACCTTCTCGGCGAAGCCCTTGCGCGTGTTGAGCCCGGTACCCACCGCCGTGCCGCCCTGCGCGAGCTCGTGGATGTCGGGCAGGCAAGCCTTGATCCGTTCGATCCCCTTGGCGACCTGATGCGCGTAGCCGCCGAATTCCTGGCCCAGCGTCAAAGGCGTCGCGTCCTGGGTATGGGTGCGGCCGATCTTGATGATGTCCCTGAACTCGTCCGACTTCGCCGCCAGCGCCGCGTGCAGCTTCTCCAGCCCCGGCAGGAGCACGTCGCGGGCATGCATGGCGATCGCCACATGCATCGCGGTGGGGAAGGTGTCGTTCGAGGACTGGCCCATGTTGCAATGGTCGTTCGGATGCACGGGCTTCTTCGAGCCCAGCTCGCCGCCGAGGATCTCGATCGCGCGGTTGGCGATCACCTCGTTGGCGTTCATGTTCGACTGCGTGCCCGAGCCTGTCTGCCACACGACCAGCGGGAAGTTGTCGTCGAAACGGCCCTCGATGACCTCCTGCGCGGCCTGCATGATCGCGTCCGCCAGCGTCGCATCCAGATCGCCGAAATCGCGGTTCACCTGCGCGCAGGCCTTCTTGATGACGCCCAGCGCGCGGATGATCGGCACCGGCTGGCGCTCCCAGCCGATCGGGAAGTTCAGGATCGAGCGCTGGGTCTGCGCGCCCCAGTACTTGTCGGCCGGAACCTCGAGCGGGCCGAAGCTGTCGGTCTCGGTGCGGGTGGCGGTCATCTGCGTCTCCTCGATGGCTCGGCCTTTCCTAGGCGGCGGCCGGGGGAAAATCAATCACGCGCGGGCGCCGCCGGGGCGCCGGGCGCCGGGACGCGCGGCCGGAGCCGGGTTAGCGGAAAATCAACCGGTCTGCGATCGGATGAAGCGGTGTCCCGGCGCCAAGGCGGAGCGCGGCGGGCCAACGCGGCCGTTGCCTGAATCGGCCGATTCAGGCAGTCTGGAGATCGTTTCAGGAGTGCTTCCCAGCATGCGTTTTTCCGTTCCCGTTCTGCCGGCAGTTTTCTCGGCGGGTCTTCTTGCGCCGTTTCCCGGTCCGGTTATGGCCGACGACTGGTACCTGCCCGCCGCCGAGCGCGCCGCCCAGTACGCGGCCTTCGACCAGCCGATGCGTCGCTCGGTCGTCGAGTTCCAGCCGTTCCGCGCCGCGCGCGCGGCGACGCTCGCCGATGGCACGCCGCTGCGGCTGACGCTGCTCAACAGCGGTGTGCAGGACTGGTTCCTGCTCGAGATCGGCAGCGGCCGGGCGGCGCGAAGCTGGCATCTGGAGAACGCCGCGCCCGAGATCTTCGCGGTGCGCCTCGAGACGGAAGATACCCCGGCGCTGGTCATCGCCTCGGAGGCGGGCGACGTCACCTGCAGGCCCTGGGAGGGCGCGCTCGAGGACGCCGCGACGAGCGGTCTGCCCTATGCGCCGCTCTGCGAGGGCCGGCTCTATCTGCGCAATCCGGGCTCGGGGTCGCGCACCGGGCGCGAGGCGGTGGCCGAGTTCCTGCGCAGCTACGTGCCCTTCGGCGAGGACATTGTGACCCTGGCCAAGGACACCTTCTACCGCGATGCCTGGCTGCAGACGAGCCCGGTTCTGGACGAAGCCGAGGCCGGCGCGGTGGTCGAGGCACTCGGCCGGGCGCGGCTGGGATCGCATCCGGTGATGCGCGCCAATCTCGATGTCGAACTCGTCGGCGCCTCGGGCCGGCAGATGGAGGCGGGCGCCTGGTATGCCGTCGCCGATGCGCCGGGGGTATATGCGAGCGTCGTCCAGCCCGGCATGGTGCATCCCGAGATCCTGTCGCGGCGGGGCGAGGCGAACGCGCTCGACGGGGTCGAGAACCGCGCCGATGTCTGGCTCTTCGGCTTCGACCTCGCCATTTCGAGCTGGGCTACGAGCCCGGCACCGACCATCCGGCGGTGAACTGGTCGCCGCGCCCCTCGGGGGCGGGGCGCAACCCGTCGCTGCCTGGGCCCGACGGATTCGCCACGCTCGAGCCGCTGGTGCGGACCGGCATGCTGAGCCCGGCGCTGAC
>SLPP01000076.1 GCA_007131945.1 Paracoccaceae bacterium
CTGCCGCCGGTTCGCCCTGTCCGCGCAACAGCACCGCCGCGACCAGGTCGCCGGTGACGTTCACCGTGGTCCGGCACATGTCCAGAAGCCGGTCGACGCCGAGGATGATCACCATCCCCTCGACCGGGATGCCCATCGAGGTCGCGACCGAGATCAGGATCGCGATGCTGACCCCCGGCGTGCCCGGCGCGCCGATCGACGAGGCGACGAGCGTGCCGACGACGACGACGATCTGCGCCGTGGTCAGCTCGACCCCGGCGAGCTGCGCGAGAAACAGGATCGCCACCGCCTGGTAGAGCGCGGTCCCGGCCATGTTCATCGTCGCGCCCAGCGGCACGACGAGGTTGGCGATGCTCTCCGGCACGCCGAAGCGGCGCGCGGTCTGGATCGTCACCGGCATCACCGCCGAGGACGACGAGGTCGAGAAGGCGAGCAGCAGGTTGCCCCCGGCCCGCGCGACGAAGGCCCAGGGCGAGATCGCGGCGAGCGTCCAGACCGCCGCCAGGTAGAGCGCCAGCAGGAGCGCGAGCCCGGCCAGCACCGTTCCGACATAGCCCGAGATGCCGAGAAGCGTCTCGACGCCGGTCCGCATCACCAGCTGCGCCATCAGCCCGAAGACGGCGAAGGGGGCGAGGAACATCGCCCATTTGACGATGTTCATCGAGATCGAGAGCAGCGAATCCATCAGCGCCATGAACGGCTCGGCCCGGTGCCGCTCGACCTGCGCCACCGAGATCCCGACGAGCAGCGCCAGCACCACGACCGCCAGCATGTCGCCCTGCACGATCGAGGCGGTGGGGTTCGTGGGCAGGATCTCGGCGATCATGTCGGGAAGCGGCGTGTACGCATCCGGATCGGGCGGCTCAAGGTCGAGCGCCGCCGGCGGGACACCGAAGCCGGCGAGCGCCGCGCCGGGGCGCAGCCATTGCGCCAGCGCGACGCCGATGAAGGCCGCCGCGGTGGTGGTGGCGAGGATGAAGCCGGCGAGCCGCAGTCCGACGGCGCGCAGCTCGGCCCCCGATCCCGCCCCGGTCAGCCCGCCGACGATCGAGGAGAAGATCAGCGGCACCAGCACCATCGCGATCAGCGCCAGGAAGATGCGCCCGGGCAGGGCCAGCCACAGGCCGACGACCTCGGCCGTCGCGGGTTCGATCAGCCCGGTCGCGTCGCTGAGCAGGAGCCCCAGCGCGAAGCCCAGCACCATGCCCAGCATGACCTGCGCCCAGAGCCGCGAGGTGATCCAGACGCGCAGCTTGAACCGCTGGCGGGCGATGTTGATGGGATGGTCGGTGATGGTCTCGGCCATGGGTGCGTATCAAGCACAGCCATTCGGGTGCTGCAACCGGGGGACCTCACCGCGGCGTGACTTGCCGGGCGGGCGGGGCGCACCCATAACCCGGAAAAGGAGGATCGCCGATGTTTGTTCGTCTGATCGCCGCGGCCGCGCTCGCGCTCGGCCTTGCCGTTCCCGCTTCCGCCCAGCGGCTGGAGACCGCGCTCGTCGCCGGGGGATGCTTCTGGTGCGTCGAATCCGACTTCACCCGGGTCGAGGGGGTGACCGGGATCGAGGTCGGTTTCGCCGGCGGGCATGTCGAGAATCCCAGCTACCGGCAGGTCGTCGGCGGCGGCACCGGGCATCTGGAGGTGGCGCGGATCACCTTCGACGCCGAGGTGATCAGCTACACGCAGCTCCTGCACCTCTTCATGCGCTCGATCGACCCGCTCGATGCCGGCGGCCAGTTCTGCGACCGGGGCGAGCCCTACACGACCGCGATCTTCGCCACGCCGGCGCAGCAGGCGGCGGCGCAGGCGGCGCTCGACCGGGCCAGCGAGGATCTGGGCCAGCCGGTCGTTACCACCCTGCGCGAGATGGCGACCTTCTACCCGGCCGAGGACTATCACCAGGGCTATCCGTTCAGCAGCGATCTCGTGTTCACCCGCTTCGGTCCGATGACCATGGCGAACGCCTACAAGCGTTACCGCGAGGCCTGCGGGCGCGATGAACGCGTGCGCGAGCTCTGGGGCGAGGCCGCGCCCTTCGCCGGCGGCGCCGACGGCAGTTGAGGTCGCCGCGCCGCGCGACCGCGCCCGGTCCACGCGTGGACCTTTCGGCAACTCACTGATTTGACGTGAAGATCCAGCCCCGTTAACCGCAATGAAACTTCTGGCGCCGGCGCCGGAATCGCGGCTGACGGCCCCGGTTTCGGAGGCCCGCGCGGCACGCGGCATCCGGTGGACGGCCCTACGCGGCGATCCCGCCGGCAAAGGTTTCATTGCGGTTAATTTTCGATTTTTCCGCATTGACCTCAAGGCCTTGCAAGAAGGTCCGCCAGCGGACCGCCCCGCGCGGCGACGGCTTCCGGGGCGTCAGGCGCCCTGTGCCTGCGTCGCCAGCAGCGCCTCGACCTCGCCGCGGTCGGGCATGGCGGCCGAGGTGCCGGGGCGCGTGACCTGGATCGCCGCCGCCGCGGCGGCGTAGCGCAGCGCCTGGTCCGGCGTCATCCCGTCGTCGAGCGCGGCGACGAGCGAGCCGGCGAAGCAGTCGCCGGCGCCGGTCGTGTCCACCGGCTCGACCTCGACCGCCGGCACCGCGACGGTCTCGCCGCCCGGCTCGATCCACTCCGCCCCCTCGGCGCCCCTGGTCACGATCACCGCCTCGACCGGCAGGTCCGCGAGCGCGCTGCCGGTGGCGCGCGACAGTTCCCGCGCCTCGACCGCGTTGACCAGCAGATGCGTGACATGCGGCAGCACCGCGTCGAGCGCCGCGATCTCGAAGGGCGCGGCGGAGTAGAAGACGCGCATGTGCTTCGCCCGCGCGGCCTTCGCCGCCGCGACCTGGTGCGAGGTCTCGTTCTGCAGCAGCAGGCAGTCGCCCGCCTGCGCGCCCGAGAGCGCCGCCTCGATCGCGCCCTCGTCCTGCGCGCGGTTGGCGCCGGGGAAGATCAGGATGCTGTTCTCGCCCGAGGGATCGACGGCGATGATCGCGTGGCCGGTCGGCGCCTCGACCCGCGCGATCGAGCCGAGGTCGATGCCCAGCGCCGAGAGCTGCGCCGCGGTCCAGCCGTCCGACACCCCGATCGCGCCGACATGCACGACGCGCGCGCCGGCGCGCAGGGCCGCCACCGACTGGTTGGCGCCCTTGCCGCCGAGCGTGCGCAGATAGTCGTCGGCCGCCATCGTCTCGCCGGCGCGCGGCAGATGCGCCACGCGATAGACATGGTCGATGTTGATCGAGCCAAGGTTGTAGACGGTCATCGCGGCTGGCCGATCCGGCAGGCGGCCATCACCGCCATGTTGAGGATGTCGTTGACCGTGGCCCCGGTGGAACAGACCTGGATCGGCCGCGGCACGCCGGTCAGGATCGGCCCGATCACCGTCGCCCCGGCCATTTCCTGCATCAGCTTGACCGAGATCGAGGCCGAGTGCCGCGCCGGCACGACGAGGATGTTCGCCGGCCCGGTCAGCCGCGAGAACGGGTAGTTCGCCGCCGCCGCCGGGTTGAGCGCCACGTCCACCGTCATCTCGCCCTCGTATTCGAAATCGACACCGCGGCGGTCCAGCACCTCGGGCGCGCGGTGCATCTTGGTCGCGCGTTCAGAGACCGGGTAGCCGAAGGTCGAGAAGCTGACGAAGGCGACGCGCGGCTCCAGCCCCAGGCCGCGGGCGACGGCGGCGGCGCGCGCGGCGATGTCGGCGAGGTCGTTCTCGTCGGGCCATTCATGGACCAGCGTGTCGGCGATCAGCACGATCCGGCCGCGGTGCAGCAGGACCGAGACGCCCACCGCGCCGTCCTGCGCACGGGCCGAGAAGACATGGTTGATCATGTCCATGACCAGCGCCGACTTGCGCGTCGCCCCGGTCACCAGCCCGTCGCCATGCCCGTGCGCCAGCATCAGCGCCGAGAAGACATGCCGGTCGCGCGTCGCCATCCGGTGCACGTCGCGCAGATCGAACCCCTTGCGCTGCAGCCGCGTGTAGAGGAACGCCTTGTAGGTATCGAGATGGCGGGTATTGGCGGCGTTGACGATCTCGAGTTCGCGCACCGCGTCGCCGAGCCCCGCCGCCTCCATCCGGCGCCGCGTGTCGGCCTCCTCGCCCACGACCAGCGCCTTGCCCAGCCCGGCGCGCTGGTAGCTGACCGCGGCGCGCAGCACCCGCTCGTCGTCGCCCTCGGCGAAGATCATCCGCGCCTGCGCCTGGCGGGCGCGGGCATAGAGGCTCTGCTGGATCGAGGCGGTCGGGTCCATCCGCGCCTTCAGGCTGAGCCGGTAGCCCTCCATGTCGATGATCGGCCGCCGCGCGGCGCCGGTATCCATGCCGGCCTTCGCCACCGCCGGCGGGATCGTGTAGATCAGCCGGGGATCGAAGGGCGTCGGGATGATGTAGTCGCGCCCGAAGCTGAGCTTGCGCCCGTAGGCCATGGCGACCTCGTCGGGCACGTCCTCGCGGGCAAGCTCGGCGAGCGCGCGGGCGCAGGCGATCTTCATCTCGTCGTTGATCGCGCGCGCCTGGATGTCGAGCGCGCCGCGGAAGAGATAGGGAAAGCCGAGGACGTTGTTGACCTGGTTGGGATAGTCCGACCTTCCGGTGGCGACGATCGCGTCGGCGCGCACCGCATGCGCCTCCTCGGGGGTGATCTCGGGGTCGGGATTGGCCATGGCGAAGATCACCGGGTCCTCGGCCATGCTGGCGACCATCTCGGCCGTCACCGCCCCCTTGGCCGAGACGCCGAGGAAGACGTCGGCGCCGACCATCGCCTCCTCGAGCGTGCGCAGATCGGTCTTCGCCGCATGCGCCGACTTCCACTGGTTCATCCCCTCGGTCCGGCCCTGCCAGACGACGCCCTTGGTGTCGCACATGATGCAGTTCCCGGCCCGCGCGCCCATCGCCTTGAGCAGTTCGAGGCAGGCGATCCCCGCCGCGCCGGCGCCGTTGAGCACGATCCGCACCTCCTCGATGCGCTTGCCGGAAAGCTCCAGCGCGTTGATCAGCCCCGCCGCGCAGATCACCGCCGTGCCGTGCTGGTCGTCGTGGAAGACCGGGATGTCGCACAGCTCCTTGAGCCGCGATTCGATCATGAAGCATTCGGGCGCCTTGATGTCCTCGAGGTTGATCCCGCCGAAGGTGGGCGCCATCAGCTGCACCGCCTTGACGATCTCGTCGGCATCCTCGGTGTCGAGCTCGATGTCGATGGCGTTGACATCGGCGAAGCGCTTGAAGAGCACCGCCTTGCCCTCCATCACCGGTTTCGAGGCCAGCGCGCCGAGGTTGCCCAGGCCGAGGATCGCGGTGCCGTTCGAGATCACGGCGACCATGTTGCCCTTGGTCGTGTAGTCGTAGGCGAGGTTCGGATCGCGCGCGATCGCCTCGACCGGGACCGCGACGCCGGGCGAATAGGCGAGGCTGAGGTCGCGCTGCGTCGCCATCGGTTTCGAGGCGACGACCTCGAGCTTGCCCGGCACCGGCTCGAAATGGTAGGCGAGCGCCTCTTCGGGGGTGGCTTTCGACTTGCGGCTCATGCGGACGCTCCCTGTTTTCGCCATCCTTACCGCCGCGCCGCCGCCGGCTCAACGCGGGTTTTCCCGCTTTCGCAGCGCGGGGCGGTTTTGTAGGGTCGCGCCGGCAGGAAACGGGGGGCGACGTGAGCGGGGCCGAGGCCAATGTCACGCCGATGATGGCGCAGTATCTGGAGATCAAGGCGCAGCACCCCGATGCGCTCCTGTTCTACCGGATGGGCGATTTCTACGAGATGTTCTTCGACGACGCGGTGGCGGCGGCGGCGGCGCTGGACATCGCGCTGACCAAGCGCGGCCAGCACCAGGGCGCCGACATCCCGATGTGCGGGGTGCCGGTGCATGCGGCCGAGGGCTACCTCCTGACGCTGATCCGCAAAGGCTTTCGCGTCGCCATCGCCGAACAGCTCGAGGATCCGGCCGAGGCGAGGAAGCGCGGCTCGAAGGCGGTGGTGAAACGCGACGTGGTGCGGCTGGTGACGCCCGGCACGCTGACCGAGGAGACGCTGCTCGAAGCGCGGCGGCACAACTTCCTCGCCGCCTGGGCCGAGGTGCGCGACGAGGCCGCGCTGGCCTGGGCCGATATCTCGACCGGCGAGATCCGCGTCATCGCCTGCCCGCGCGTGCGCCTGTCGCCGGAACTCGCCCGCCTCGCCCCGCGCGAACTCGTGGTCCTCGACGAGGCCGAGCCCGCGCTGCGCCCGCTCGCCGGGGAGCACGCCATCGCGCTGACCCCGCTCGCCCGGTCGAGCTTCGATTCGACCGGCGCGGTGAAGCGGCTCTGCGCGCTCTACGGCGTCGGCACGCTCGACGGGTTCGGTGCCTTCGGCCGGGCCGAACTCTCGGCGCTGGGCGCGCTCGCCGACTATCTCGACCTGACCCAGCGCGGCCGGATGCCGCTTTTGCGCCCGCCGGTGCGCGAGGTCCCGGGCGCGGTGATGCAGATCGACGCCGCGACCCGCCGCAACCTCGAGATCACGCAGGCGCTGGGCGGCGGCCGCGAGGGCTCGCTCCTGGGCGCGATCGACACGACGCTGACCGCCGCCGGGGCGCGGCTTCTCGAGCGCCGCCTCGCCGCCCCCTCCTGCGACCTCGCCGAGATCCGCGCCCGCCTGACCGCCGTCGGCTTCCTGGTCGAGGACGACCCGCTGCGCGGCGATCTGCGCGCCGCGCTGCGCCAGGTTCCGGACATCGACCGCGCGCTCTCGCGGCTCTCGCTCGACCGCGGCGGGCCGCGCGACCTCGCCATGCTGCGCGCCGGGCTGCGGCAGGCCGCCGCCCTGCGCCGGGCGCTGCATCCGCGCGACCTGCCGCCGCTGCTCTCCGAGCTGACCGAGTCGCTGGGCGGGCATGGCGAACTCGTCGACCGGCTGGAGGCGGCGCTGGTCGCCGAACCCCCGCACCTTGCCCGCGACGGCGGCTTCGTCGCCGAGGGCGTGGATGCCGAACTCGACGAGGCCCGCCGGCTGCGCGACGAGGGGCGCGGGGTGATCGCGCGGATGCAGGCCGACTACGTCGCGCAGACCGGCATCGGATCGCTGAAGATCCGGCACAACAACGTGCTCGGCTATTTCATCGAGACGACGGCGACGCATGCCGAGAAGATGCTCTCGCCGCCGCTGAGCGAGACTTTCGTCCACCGGCAGACCACCGCCAGCCAGGTCCGCTTCACCACGCTGAAGCTTTCCGAGATGGAGACGAAGATCCTCAATGCCGGCGCCCGCGCGCTAGAGATCGAGAAGCGCCTTTTCGAGGAATTGCGAAGCATGGTCCTCGACGCTGCCGCGGCGATCTTCGCCACCGCCCGGGCGCTGGCCGAGCTCGACCTTTCCGCCGCCTTCGCCGAGCTCGCCCGCAGCCGCGACTGGTGCGCGCCGGCCGTCGACGAGAGTCGCGCCTTTCTGGTCGAGGGCGGCCGCCACCCGGTCGTCGAGCGCGCGCTCGCCCGCGACGGCCAGCCCTTCGTCGCCAACGACGCCGAGCTGAGCCCCGAGGGCGACGGCGCGGCGATCTGGCTCGTCACGGGCCCCAACATGGCCGGCAAGTCGACCTACCTGCGGCAGAACGCGCTGATCGCGCTCCTCGCCCAGGCCGGCAGCTTCGTGCCCGCCCGCCGCGCCGAGATCGGGTTCGTGAGCCAGCTCTTCAGCCGGGTGGGCGCGGCCGACGACCTCGCCCGCGGCCGCTCGACCTTCATGGTCGAGATGGTCGAGACCGCGGCGATCCTCAACCAGGCCGACGCGCGCGCCTTCGTCATCCTCGACGAGATCGGCCGCGGCACGGCGACCTGGGACGGGCTCTCGATCGCCTGGGCGGTGCTCGAGCATCTGCACGACGTCAACCGCTGCCGCGCGCTCTTCGCCACGCATTACC
>SLPP01000049.1 GCA_007131945.1 Paracoccaceae bacterium
TCCCGGTCCAGGGGCAGTTCGAGCTGGAGAAACGGGCCCGCCCGCATTCCCTGGCTGCGGAAGAAGGCGAGGTGCAGGAAGTCCGCGCGCGAGACCATGGTGCGCACGGCGCCGACGCCGGACTGGCGGAAGGTGTCGCAGATGGCGCGAAAGAGCTGCTCGCCGACATGCTGCTGGCGCAGCCCGGCATCGACCGCGAGGCGCAGCACCCAGCCGCAGGGTTCGGTGCCGAATTCCCAACTGCGGATCTCGCCGACGAGGAAGCCGACGAGCCGGCGGCCGCCCGTCTCCGAGGTCGGCTCGGCGACCAGGATGAAGCGCTCGTCGGGCCGTCGGTCGAGGTAGCGCTCGAAGATGTCCTGCCAGTAGGCATGGCTGGCGGTCTCGCCGTGCTGCTGGTCGAGGCGCACGACCTCGTCGAGATCGTCGGCCGTGGCCGGGCGGATGGCGACCGGCACCGTCGGGCCGCAGAGCGCGGTCGCATGCGCCTCCGACCGGGCGAGCGGGGTGACCGCGCGCAGGACCGTGCCGCCGCCCTGATCTGGCTGGTTCATCGCGTCGCTCCTTTTCGCCCCGGCAAGGGTCGGGATACAGGTTTTCCGACGGCAGGCAAGGCCCGCGCCGGTCGCCGCGCGTCTCCCGGTCGCAGCTTCGCGGGTGGGAACGGGATTGCGTGCGCCCTTAAATTGGTATAGTAATACCAAATTAGCTGATTGAAGGAAAGCCCCCGAATTCCAAGGCAGCAAAGGCACCGCATGACCCGAATCCTTCGTCTCACGCTGAACGGCCGCGCCCGCGCCGACGCGGTCGCCGACAACCTTCTGCTGATCGACTATCTGCGCGACGCGGCGCGGCTGACCTCGGTCAAGCAGGGTTGCGACGGTGGCGAATGCGGCGCCTGCCTGGTGCTGGTCGACGGAAGCCCGCGCCCGGCCTGCATCACGCTCGCCGCGCAGTGCGAAGGCGCCAAGGTCGAGACGCTGGAGGGGCTATCGGGCCCGGGCGGCGCGCTCTCGCCCCTGCAGCGGGCGTTCCACGAACGGCTCGGCGCGCAATGCGGCTTCTGCACGCCGGGAATGGTGGTCAGCGCCACGGCGCTCCTGCGCAAGACCAAGCGCCCGGACGAGGGCGCGATCCGCGCCGCGCTGGAGGGCAACCTGTGCCGCTGCACCGGCTACGTGAAGATCATCGACGCGGTGCAGACGGCCGCCGCCGAAATGGCCGCGGATCAGACCGCCGAGGCCGCCGGATGAACGCCCCGGCCAGGACCGCGACCCGCGCCGCCGGGACGCGCACGCCGCTCGTCGACGGGATCGAGAAGGTCACCGGCCGCGCCCGCTTCACCGCCGACCTGGCCGGGGACGCGGCGGTCGCGCGCATCCTGCGCAGCCCCGTCGCGCACGGGGTGATCCGCCGCATCGACACCACCGCGGCCGAGGCCCTGCCCGGCGTGCTGGCGGTGGTCACCGGCGCCGATTGCGCGCATCCCTTCGGCGTGCTGCCGATCGCGATGAACGAATACCCGATGGCGCGCGACCGCGTCCGCTACCGCGGCGAGCCGGTGGCCGCCGTCGCCGCCGTCGATGCCGCCACCGCCGCCCGGGCGCTGAAGGCGATCGAGTTGCAGATCGACCCGCTGCCGGCGTATTTCACCGCCACCGAGGCTCGGGCCCCCGATGCGGTCCTGCTGCACGACGACAAGCCCGGCAATGTCGAGCGCGAGGTGCACCATGTCTTCGGCGACCCCGATGCGGGGCTCGCCGAGGCCGACCTCGTGCGCACCGCCACCTTCACCTGCGCCGAGATCAACCACGCCCAGATGGAGCCCCACGCCGCCGTCGCCGAATGGGTGCCGGGCCGCGAGGAGCTGATCTTCCACTCGGTCACGCAGGTGCCGTTCTACACCCACAAGCACCTCGCCCGCTGCCTGGAGATGGATCCGGCGAAGATCCGGCTGGTGAAGCCCTTCGTCGGCGGCGGTTTCGGCTCGCGCACCGAGACGCTGAACTTCGAGATCATCGCCGGGCTACTGGCGAGGCGCACTGGCGGGCGGGTGGCGCTGGTGCTCTCCCGCGAGGAGACGCTGATCAGCCATCGCGGCCGGCCCGAGACCGAGGTGACGCTGGCCCTGGGCATGCGCGCCGACGGCAGGCTGACCGCCTGCAAGGCCGAGGTGGTGATGCGCGGCGGCGCCTATGCCGGCTACGGGATCGTGACGATCCTCTACGCCGGCGCGCTCCTCCACGGGCTCTACGACCTGCCGAACATCCGCTACGACGGCTACCGCGTCTACGCCAACCTGCCGCCCTGCGGTGCGATGCGCGGCCACGGCACGGTCGATGTACGCCACGCCTTCGAGACGCTAGTGGACCGGATGGCGCACGAGCTAGACCTCGACCCCTTCACCGTGCGCCGGGCGAACCTGCTCGAGGCGCCGCTCTTCACCCCGAACGGGCTGATGGTGAACAGCTACGGCCTGCCCGACTGCCTCGACCGCGTCGAGGCGGCGAGCGGCTGGAAGGAGCGCCGGGGCAAGCTGGGGCCGGGGCGCGGGCTGGGCATGGCCTGCTCGCACTACGTCTCGGGCGCCGCCAAACCCGTGCACTGGACCGGCGAGCCGCATGCGGTCGTGGCGCTGCGGCTCGATTTCGACGGGGCGGTGACGGCGCTGACCGGCGCGCCCGAGATCGGCCAGGGCTCGTCGACGATGGTCGCGATCTCGGTCGCCGACACGCTCGGCATCGATGTCGGCCGCGTCCGTGTCGTCTGCGGCGACAGCGCCACGGTGCCCAAGGACAACGGCGCCTATTCCTCGCGCATCACCTTCATGGTCGGCAACGCCGCGATCGGCGCCGCCCGCAACCTGCGCACGGAACTGGCGCAGGCGGCGGCAGCGAAGCTCGAGGCCGACCCCGCCGACATCGACTGCGCGGGCGAGGTCTTCTCGGTCCGCGGCAGCGCCCAGTCGCAACTCACCTGGGCCGAGGTCGTCGCCGCGGCGCTGGCCGTCGACGGGCCGATCACCGTCAAGGGCAGCTTCACCACGCCCGAGAAGGCGCAGGGCGGCGGCCATCGCGGCGGCGCGGTGGGTTCGACCATGGGCTTCAGCTACGCCGCGCAGGTGGTCGAGGCGACGGTGGATGTCGATCTCGGCCGGATCACCGTCGACAGGGTCTGGGTCGCGCTCGACTGCGGCTTCGCCATCAACCCCCTCGCCGTCGAGGGCCAGATCGAGGGCTCGGTCTGGATGGGCATGGGCCAGGCGCTTATGGAGGAGACGCGCTACGCCGAGGGCCTGCCGCTGCATGCGAGCCTCCTGGAATACCGCGTGCCGACCATCGCCGATTCGCCGCCCATAGAGGTGCATATCGTCGAAAGCGTCGATCCGCTGGGCCCTTTCGGCGCCAAGGAGGCGGGGGAAGGGGCGCTTTCGGGCTTCCCGCCGGCGCTGGCCGCGGCGGTGGCCGACGCGATCGGGCTCGACATGGACGCGCTGCCGCTCAGCCCCGATCGCGTGCTCGAGGCGCTGGTGGCGAAACGCCGCGCGGCGCAGCGGGCGAAGCGGAGGGAGGACGCATGACCGAGGCCCTGGCCGACTTCACCCTGCACCGGCCCGAGAGCCTGGAATCGCTCGCGATCCTGCGCCGCGCGGTACCCGAGGCGCGGCTGATCGCCGGCGGCACCGACCTGCTGCCCAACCTGCGGCGCGGCCTGGTGGACGCGCCGGCGCTGATCGACCTGACCGCCCTGCCCGACTTTGCCGAAATCGAGCCCTTGGCGCAAGGCGCGCTGCGACTGGGCGCGGGGCTGCGGCTTGCCGACCTCGCCCGCGCCCCGGAACTCGCCGGGCCGCGTCAGGCGGTCGCCGAGGCCGCGCGCGGCGTCGCCGGGCCGGCGCATCGCAACGCCGCGACCCTTGGCGGCAATCTCTGCCAGGACACGCGTTGCCTCTACTACAACCAGTCGGACTGGTGGCGCGCGGCGAACGGCTACTGCCTGAAGTACCGTGGCGACACCTGCCACGTCGCGCCGCAGGGCAAGCGCTGCCGCGCCGCCTTCGCCTCGGACCTGGCCGCGCCCCTGATCGCGCTCGGCGCCGAGGTCGCGCTGGCCGGGCCTGTGGGCGAGCGGCGCCTGCCGCTCGCCGATCTCTACCGCGACGACGGCGCCGATCATCTGGCGCTGGCGCCGGGCGAGGTGCTCATTGCCGTTCACCTGCCTCCCTTCGCCGGCCTTTCGGCCTACGAGAAGGCCCGCCAGCGCCGGGCGATCGACTTCCCGATCGCCGGCGTCGGCGCGGCGCTGGCAAGGGTCACCGGCGGCTGGCGGCTCTCGCTCGCGGTCACCGGCACCGACAGCCGGCCGGTCGCCATCGCCGGGATCGACGATGCGCTGGACCTGCCGCTATCGGACGATATGCTTGCACGGATCGACAAGGCGGTACAGAAACAGGTCACACCGATGCGCAGCACCATGATCTCGTCGCATTACCGGCGGCTGGCGGCCTCGGCGCTGGCGCGAAGGCTGGCGCAGCGTCTGGCCGAACAGGCGCGCGACGCGCGATGAGCCTTTTCCGGCTGGAGCATGTCGTCAGCTTCGGTGATTGCGACCCGGCGGGGATCGTCTTCTATCCGAATTTCTACGCCTGGGTGGACGCCTGTTTTCACGGCTATGTTCGCGCGCAGGGGGTCAGCCATGCGGTCGTCTGCCACGAACTCGGCGCGCGCGGGCTGGGGCTGATGGAGACGGGGATGCGCTTCCGCGCCCCGGCGCGCGACGGCGACGTGCTCTCCATATCCCTGGACGCGATCGACTGGTCCGAGCGCAGCTACCGCGCGAGCTACACCGCCCATGTCGGCGAGAGCCTGATCTTCGAAGGCTTCGAGACCCGCGGCATCTTCGTCGAGGTCGAGGGCCGCCTGCGCGCCGCGCCCGTCGCCCCGCTCAGGCGCTGGCTCGGCTGACCGGCCCTGTCCTTTCGCGCCGGCCTGCCGTAATCCTTGACCGGAAGCCGGACGGGGCGCGTGGATGGCGGAAAACGGGCGAGGCGGCGGATGCTGACGGAGGTGCTGGCCGCGCTCCTGCCGGTCGTTCTGCTCATCGGCTTCGGGCTTTTCCTCCGCCGCCGGCAGCTTCTGCCCGACGCTTTCTGGCCGCAGGCCGAGTGGCTGGCCTATTTCGTGCTGCTGCCCGCGCTCTTCGTGCATGGGCTGGCGACCGCCGACCTGGGCGGCGTGCCGATCGGGCGGGTCTTCGCGGTGCTGATCGGGGCGATCGTGCTGACGGCCGGGCTGCTGCTGGCAGCGCGGCCGTGGATCGGCGTCGGCGGGCCGGCCTTCACCTCGGTCTTCCAGGGCGGGATCCGGTTCAACAACTATGTCGGCGTGATGGTGGCGACCGGGCTCTACGGGGCCGAAGGCACCGCGCTCGCAGCGCTCGCCAATGCCGCGATCGTGCCGACGGTCAACATCCTCTCGGTCCTCGCCTTCAGCCGCTACGGCATGGCGGCGGCGGGGCTGGGCCAGGTGCTCCGGCGGCTGGCGACCAACCCGCTGCTTCTGGCCAGCGCGCTCGGGCTCGTCCTGCAGCTCACCGGAACCGGCTTGCCCATCGGCATCGATGGCGCGCTCTCGGCGCTCGGCCAGGCGGCGCTGGCGATCGGGCTCGTCTGCGTCGGCGCGGGGCTGATGCTCGGCGCGCTGGGGCAGCATCTGCGCCCGATCGGCGCGAGCCTTCTCTTCAAGTTCGCCGTCCTGCCGGCGATCACGCTGCTGATCGCGCTCGCCGCCGGTCTGGCTGGCCGGGAGCTCGTGATCGTGCTCACCTTCCACGCCCTGCCAACGGCGACCTCGTCCTACATCCTCGCACGCCAGCTCGGCGGCGATCACGCTTTGATGGCCAACATCATCGCCGTGCAGACGGTGGTCGCGGCCGCCACGATCCCGCTCGCCATCGTCATTGCCGTGGCGCTGGGGTGATCGCCACCGACGGCGTAATCTGGCGGTCGGCTATGGCGACACGCGCGCGCCTGCGCTAAACATGGCCCGAAAGTGCGCCCGGCCTCTGGCTCGGCTGGGCGGCCCTGGCAGCGCGAAGGAAGGAAGACCCGCACGACGTGAGCAACCACCCGCCATATCGCCTTTCGGTGGCGCCGATGATGGACTGGACCGACCGGCACTGCCGATACTTCCATCGCCAGTTGAGCGCCCAGACCCTGCTCTATACCGAGCTGGTCACCTCGGCCGCGCTCGTGCGTGGCGGGGCGCGGCATCTACTTGCCTTCGATCCGGTCGAGCAGCCGGTGGCGCTGCAGCTTGGCGGCTCGGATCCCGGCGAACTCGCGCAGGCCGCGCGGATCGGGGCCGAGGAAGGATACCGGGAGATCAACCTCAATGTCGGCTGCCCGTCGGACCGGGTCCAGTCGGGCTGTTTCGGCGCGGTTCTGATGCGCGAGCCCCGCCGCGTGGCCGATTGCGTCACCGCCATGGCTGCGGGCTGCCGCGCCGAGATCACCGTCAAGTGCCGTATCGGCGTGGACGACCAGGTCCCCGAGGACGTGCTGCCGCGATTCCTCGAGACCTTGAGCGAAACCGGCATCCGGCGGGTCATCACCCATGCCCGCAAGGCTTGGCTGCAGGGCCTCTCGCCGAAGGAAAACCGCAACCTGCCGCCACTCGACTATCCGCTGGTCGTGGCAATGAAGCGCGCCTTTCCGAAGCTGAGACTCTGCATCAATGGCGGAATAGAATCGCTTGATCAGGCGGAAGAATTCCTCGGCCTCGGCATGGACGGCGTGATGATCGGGCGCGCCGCCTATCACCATCCAGTGGCGATCCTCGCCGCCGCCGACCGGCGCATCTTCGGCGCCGCCACGCGCGATACCGACCCGTTCGTGGTCGCGCGGGCGATGCGCCCCTACATCGCCCGCCATCTGGCCAACGGCGGCAGGCTCGGCGCGGTGACGCGGCACATGCTGGGCCTCTTCGCCGGCCGGCCCGGCGCGCGCGCCTGGCGCCGGGCGCTCTCGGAAGCGCCGGCGGGCGGACTGGCGGAGTACGACCACGCGCTCGATGCGCTCATCGAGCGGCGGGCGGCGGCATGAGGGGCGCGCTTCTCGGCTTCGCCGCGCTGGCGCTTGCGGCCTGCGCCGCGCCGCAGGGCGCGCAGCGTCTGAGCGACAGCGCCGTGCCGATGCCGATGGTCGAACCGTTCAGCCCCGGCGCACCGAGGCCGCTGCCCCCCGCACGCGCCAATCCCGACATGATGGTCGACTTCATGGAGCTTGGCTTCTTCATGGAAAGCGGCCGGCCGATCCCGCAGTTCTCGCGCTACGAGGGGCCGGTCAAACTGGTCCTGAGCGGCGAGGTGCCGGCCCGGGCGCAGATCGACCTCGACCGGCTGATTGCGCGGCTTCGCGCCGAGGCCAGGATCGACATCTCGCGCGCGCCGGGCAACCGTACCGAACCGGGCGAGAACACGATTACCGTAGAGTTCGTGTCGCGGCGCGAGATGCGGCGCGCGGTGCCGACCGCCGCCTGTTTCGTCGTGCCCAATGTCGACGGCTGGAGCGATTTCGTCGCCAACCGTCGAAATTCGGCGCTCGACTGGACGCGGGTCGCGCGGCGGGTGCGCACCGCCGTCTTCATCCCGGTCGACACCACGCCGCAGGAGATCCGCGACTGCCTGCACGAGGAGGTGGCGCAGGCGATGGGGCCGCTCAATGACCTCTACCGGCTGCCCGACAGCGTGTTCAACGACGACAATTTCCAGACCACGCTGACCGGCTTCGACATGCTTATGCTGCGTGCATGGCATGCCCCGGACCTCCGTCCGGGGATGTCGCGCGAAGAGGTTGCGGTCCGTCTGCCCACGATCA
>SLPP01000063.1 GCA_007131945.1 Paracoccaceae bacterium
GCCCGGCCCGCGCCGGCCGCCCGCGGCGGGGCCCTCTCGCCGCGCGCGCAGCGCGCGGCGCCCGGCCCAACGCGAGGAAGGTTCGTGCGCGGAACGCGCACAGCCTGACGAGCGGCGGGAGCACCTCCGGGGCCTTGTTCCTGCGGTCGGCGACGATGCGGCGCGGGCGCCGCCGGCGGCGCGCTCAGCCCTTCGCCTTGCGGCCCGAGCCGGGGCCGACCGGGTCGGTGTGGATGATCACCTCGGCATCGGGGAAGGCGGCTTCCAGCGCGTGTTCGAGCCCGTCGGCGACGGCATGCGCCTCGTTGAGCGTGATCCGGCCGTCGATCTCGACATGCAGCGAGATGAAGAGCCGTGAGCCGGCGGTGCGCGTCTTCAGGTCGTGCCAGCCGGCAAGCCCCGGCCAGTCATCGGCGATGGCGCGGATGCGCTCGAGCACCGCCTCGTCGGCCGAGCGGTCCATCAGCGCGTCCCAGGCACCGCGGCCGATCCGCAGCCCGCTGACGGCGAGCCAGAGCGCGGCGAGAAGCGCGATCACCGTGTCGACATGCCCCACCCCCCAGAGCGCCGAGGCGGCGAGCGCGACCAGCACGCCGGCGGTGGGCAGCAGATCCGAGAGATAATGCAGCGAATCGGCCGCCACCACCCGGTTGCCGGTGCGCCGGGCGACGAAGCGCAGCCACAGGACCAGCGCCCCGGTCAGCACCAGCGAGACGAGCATCACCGCGATGCCCACCCCCTCGGCGGCGATCGCCGGCGGCTCGGGCGCGACCAGCCGGCCGATGGCCAGCGCGCCGATCAGCCCGGCCGAGCCGAGGACGATGATCGCCTGCAGGAAGGCGGCCAGGTCCTCGGCCGAGGTATGGCCGAAGGCATGGTCCTGGTCGGCGGGCCGCGCGGCATAGGCGATGGCGGCAAGCGCGCCCGCCGACATCACCAGGTCGAGCACGTTGTCGGCGAGCGAGGCCGCGACGCTCAGCGCCCCGGTGGCGATCAGCGCGGCGAGCTTGAGCGCGATCAGCGCGATCGCGACCGTGACCGAGGCGATCCCGGCCGAGAGATTGAGACGCCGGTGCGCTGCCTGCATGCGAGCCTCCCCGGAAGCGCGCGCAGCATAGCGGCGGGCGGCGCCGCGACCAAGGGGGCTGACCCGCTCGCCCGCCCGTCACACCCGGCGGTAACAATTCGTAAGGTTCCGGAAAAAGTGCGGCAAAACTTGCCCGTCACGAAGGGCGAAACGAAGGCTGGGGGCGGAGGGGCCCCCTGCCCGCGTCGGGGAGGAGAATGACGGTGAGTTCGACCGCGACCGAGACGGCCCTGCAGTCGGTGCCCGCGCTGCTGGCGCGCAACGCCACCCGCTATCCCAGCGCCACCGCCTATCGCGAGAAGGAATTCGGCATCTGGCAGCACTGGACCTGGGCCGAGGTCGCCGAGGAAGTGCGCGCCATGGCGATGGGCTTCCTGGCGCTGGGCATGGCGCGCGGCGACTATGTCGCCATCATCGGCCGCAACCGCCCCGCGCTCTACTGGTCGATGGTCGCGGCGCAGTCGGTGGGCGCGATCCCGGTGCCGCTCTACCAGGACGCGGCGGCCGAGGAGATGGCCTATGTCCTCGACCATTGCGGTGCGCGCTTCGTCGTCTGCGGCGACCAGGAGCAGGTCGACAAGGTCCTCGAGGTGCAGGAGACGGTCAAGTGCATCGAGGAGATCATGTACCTCGACAAGCGCGGCATGCGGAAATACGACCACACGCACATGAACTGGCTGATGGACGTGCAGGCCGAGGGGCGCGCCGGGCATCAGCGGTTCGAGGCCGAGCTCGACAAGCGGCTGGCCGAGCTCAACTTGGACAGCACCTGCGTGATGCTCTACACCTCGGGCACGACCGGCAAGCCCAAGGGCGTGGTGCTGTCGAACCGCAACATCATCGAGACCTCGAAGGCCTCGGCCGAGTTCGATCGCCTCAGCCCGACCGACGAGATCCTCGCCTATCTGCCGATGGCCTGGGTCGGCGACTTCATCTTCGCCATCGGCCAGGCCTACTGGGTCGGCTTCTGCGTCAACTGCCCCGAATCCGACCAGACGATGATGACCGACCTGCGCGAGATCGGTCCGACCTATTTCTTCGCCCCGCCGCGCATCTTCGAGACGATGCTGACGCAGGTGATGATCCGCATGGAGGATGCCGGGCGGCTGAAGAAGCGGCTGTTCGACAACTACATGGAGCATGCCCGCAAGGTCGGCCCGGCGATCCTCGACGGCAAGCCGGTCTCGGCCGCGGACCGGGCGAAATACGCGCTGGGGAACCTGCTGGTCTTCGGGCCGCTGAAGAACACGCTCGGCCTGAGCCGGGTCCGCGTCGCCTATACCGCCGGCGAGGCGATCGGGCCCGAGATCTTCGACTTCTTCCGCTCGCTGGGGATCAACCTCAAGCAGCTCTACGGGCAGACCGAGGCGAGCGTGTTCATCACCCAGCAGCCCGATGGCGAGGTGCGCTCGGACACGGTCGGCGTCCCCTCGCCCGGCGTCGAGGTGAGGATCGCCGAGTCGGGCGAGGTCTACTACCGCTCGCCCGGGGTCTTCGTCGAATACTACAAGAACGCCGAGTCGACCGCGTCCACGAAGGATGCCGAGGGCTGGGTGGCGACGGGCGATGCCGGCTTCTTCGAGGAGGGCACCGGCCATCTGCGCATCATCGACCGCGCCAAGGATGTCGGCAAGATGGCGGATGGCAGCCTGTTCGCGCCGAAATACGTCGAGAACAAGCTGAAGTTCTATCCCAACATCCTCGAGGCGGTGGTCTTCGGCGCCGGCCGCGACCGCTGCGTGGCGTTCATCAACATCGACCTCACCGCCGTCGGCAACTGGGCCGAGCGCAACAACATCGCCTATTCGAGCTACCAGGAACTGGCCGGCCATCCGAAGGTGCTGGAGATGATCCAGAACCATGTCGAGGAGACCAACGCCTCGATCGCCGAGGACAAGATGCTCTCGGGCTGCCAGGTGCACCGCTTCCTCGTGCTGCACAAGGAACTCGACGCCGATGACGGGGAACTCACCCGCACCCGCAAGGTCCGTCGCCGGATCATCGAGGAGAAGTTCGCCGACCTGATCGACGCGCTCTATTCCGGCAAGGACGAGATCTACACCGAGACCGAGGTGACCTACGAGGACGGCCGCAAGGGCAAGATCAAGGCGACGCTGGAATTGCGCGACGCCAAGGTCCACAAGGTCGCGCAGAAGCTGGCGGCGGAATGAGCGAGGCGCCCGACAGCCAGGGGCGCGGCCCCTATATCGCCGCCGGCGCGCTGGCGCTGGCGGGGCTCCTGGTCGCCTTCGCGCTGGTCCGCTTCTTCCCCGAATTCCTCAAGCCGGCGATCAGCGGCGCGATCACCGGCGCCTTCGGGGTGCTGGCGCTGCAGCGGCTCTGGCCCGGCCTGCCGCTCTCGAAACTGCATTTCATCATCGGCTCGATCATCGCCTACGGGATCGTGGTCGGCCTTGTGGGGAGGCTCTGAGCGATGCTCGACACCCAGCCGGAGGGCTACACCACCGCCGACGGCCGCAAGATCGGCGGCGTCGTGATGGAGATGAAGAACATCACGCTGCGCTTCGGCGGCGTGGTGGCGATCAAGGACATCAGCTTCGATGTCCGCGAGGGCGAGATCCGCGCCATCATCGGCCCGAACGGCGCCGGCAAGTCGTCGATGCTGAACGTGATCTCGGGCTTCTACCATCCGCAGGAGGGCGAGGTCTGGTACAAGGGCGCGCGCCGGCCGCGGATGCGTCCCTACCAGGTCGCCCGCCAGGGGATCGCGCGCACCTTCCAGAACATCGCGCTCTTCGAGGGGATGTCGGTCCTCGACAACATCATGACCGGGCGGCTCAATCACATGAAGTCGGGCTTCTTCAGCCAGGCGCTGTGGTGGGGGCCGGCGGCGAAGGAAGAGGCCGAGAACCGCGAGAAGGTCGAGAAGGTGATCGACTTCCTCGAGATCCAGCACATCCGCAAGACGCCGGTGCGGCGGCTGCCCTACGGGCTGAAGAAGCGGGTGGAGCTTGCCCGCGCGCTCGCCGCCGAGCCCTCGATCCTGCTCCTCGACGAGCCGATGGCCGGCATGAATGTCGAGGAGAAGGAGGACATGAGCCGCTTCGTCCTCGACGTCAACGACGAGTTCGGCACCACGATCGTGCTGATCGAGCACGACATGGGCGTGGTCATGGACCTCTCGGACCGCGTCGTGGTGATGGATTACGGCAAGAAGATCGGCGACGGCACCCCGGACGAGGTGCGCAGCAACGAGGAAGTCATCAAGGCCTATCTGGGGGTCAGCCATGACTGAACGGGTTTCCAGGGCGCCGGGATCGGGGAGACGCGCTTATGCCTGACACTTTGCTTTTCGCGCTCGAGGCCGCGGCGAACGGCCTGACGGCGGGGGTGATGTACGCGCTCGTCGCGCTCGGCTTCGTGCTGATCTTCAAGGCAAGCGGCATCTTCAACTTCAGCCAGGGCGTCATGGCGCTCTTCGCGGCGCTGACGCTCGTCGGCCTGCAGACCGGGCAGATCCCCTTCTCGCACCTGATCAACGCGATGTTCGGCACCCGGCTGCACCATTTCGGCTGGACGCTGCCGACGCTCGTGGCCATCGCCGGCACGGTGGTGGTGATGGTCGCCTTCGCCTGGCTGGTCGAGCGGCTGATCTTCCGGCATCTGGTCAACCAGGAGCCGATCATCCTGTTCATGGCGACGATCGGGCTGGCCTATTTCCTCGAGGGGCTCGGCGACATCATGTGGGGGGCCGAGGTCAAGCGGCTCGATGTCGGCATCCCGCAGGGCATGTCGCCGGTGGTCGACGACGTCACCTATGCCTGGTTCGGCTACGGCTTCTACATGGACACGCTCGAACTCTGGGCGGCGCTGATCGCCGGCGTCCTGGTCCTGTCGCTGATCCTGTTCTCGCAATACACCAAGCAGGGCCGGGCGCTGCGCGCGGTCGCCGACGACCACCAGGCGGCGCTGAGCGTCGGCATCAGCCTGCGCTTCATCTGGGTGCTGGTCTGGTCGCTTGCCGGCATCGTCGCGCTGGTCGCGGGAATGATGTGGGGGGCGAAGTCGGGCGTGCAGTTCTCGCTCTCGCTGATCGCGCTGAAGGCGCTGCCGGTCCTGATCCTCGGCGGCTTCACCTCGATCCCCGGCGCCATCGTCGGCGGGCTGATCATCGGCGTCGGCGAGCGGCTCTTCGACTTCTTCATGGGCCCGATCATCGGCGGCGCCACCGAGAACTGGTTCGCCTACATGCTGGCGCTCGTCTTCCTGCTGTTCCGGCCGCAGGGGCTGTTCGGCGAAAAGATCATCGAGAGGGTCTGAGATCATGATCTACCGTGAAGCCGGCGACTTCAAGACGACCTACGCCGCCGACAACCAGACCTTCCCGATCAAGGGCGACCGCTACGCCTATTACCTGGTGCTGGCCCTCGCGCTCGGCGTGATGCCGCTGATCATCACCGACTACTGGACGAACGCGATCATCATCCCCTTCCTGATCTACACGATCGCGGCCCTGGGGCTGAACATCCTGATCGGCTATTGCGGCCAGCTCAGCCTCGGAACCGGCGGCTTCATGGCGGTTGGCGCCTATGCCAGCTTCAAGCTGATGACCGCATTCCCCGAACTCAGCATCGTCTTCGTGGTGCTGCTCGCCGGGCTCTGCACCGCCGCGGTCGGGGTCGCCTTCGGCCTGCCCTCGCTGAGGATCAAGGGCTTCTACCTCGCCGTGGCGACGCTGGCGGCGCAGTTCTTCCTGATCTGGCTCTTCACCCGCACGCCCTGGTTCTTCAACTACTCGCCCACCGGCATGATCTCGGCGCCGACCCGCACCGTCTTCGGCTATGCGGTGACCGGGCCGCGGGCGAGCGCGGTGTCGATGTATCTCTTCTGCCTGGCGTTCCTCATCGGGCTGGCTTGGCTCGCGCGCAACCTCACCCGCGGCACGCTGGGGCGCAAGTGGATGGCGATCCGCGACATGGACATCGCCGCCGAGATCATCGGCGTCAACCCGCTGATCGCCAAGCTCTCGGCCTTCGCCGTCTCGTCCTTCTATGTCGGCATCGCCGGGGCGCTTCTCTTCGTCGTCTACCTGGGCTCGGTCGAGGCCGGCGAGGCCTTCGGGATCACGGTCTCCTTCCTGGTCCTGTTCATGGTCATCATCGGCGGGCTGGGCTCGATCCTCGGATCGTTCCTCGGCGCCTTCTTCCTCGTCGTCGGGCCGGTGCTCTTGAAGATCCTGCTCGTCGACAACCTGCGCTGGTCCAGCGACCTCGCGGCGCATCTCGAGATCATGATCATCGGCCTCCTGATCATCGTCTTCCTGGTGCTGGAGCCGCACGGCCTGACCGCGCTCTGGCGAACCATCAAGGAAAAGCTTCGCCTCTGGCCCTTCCCGCACTGACGGGGCGGGCCCGCTTCACCTGCCACCCAAGCATCATCATCAATGGGAGGAAAACCGATGAAGATGACCCGACTGGCCGCAGCCCTTGCGGTCACCATGACCGCAGCGGCGCCGGCCATTGCCCAGACGCTGCACTTTCCGATGCTCAACTACCGCACCGGCCCCTTCGCGCCGGGCGGCATCCCCTTCGCCGACGGCTACCAGGACTACCTGACGCTGATCAACGAGCGCGACGGCGGCATCGGCGGCGTGCCGATCCGGATGAGCGAATGCGAGACCGCCTACGCCACCGACCGCGGGGTCGAATGCTACATGGCGGTGCGCGGCGACAACCCGCTGGTGATCCAGCCGCTCTCGACCGGCATCACCTACGCGCTGATCCCGCGCACGATGGAAGACCAGATCCCGATGCACACGATGGGCTACGGCCGCACCTCGGCGGTGAACGGCGAGGTCTTCAACTGGACCTTCAACTATCCCGGCACCTACTGGGACGGGGCCAGCGTGATCATCAACTACCTGCTCGAGGAGAATGACGGCTCGCTCGACGGCAAGAAGATCGTGCTGCTCTATCACAACTCGGCCTACGGGCGCGAGCCGATCCCGACGCTGACCCGGCTCTCCGAGCGGCTCGGCTACGAGTTCATCACCATCGGCGTCGACAGCCCCGGCCAGGAACAGGGCAGCCAGTGGCTGCAGATCCGCCGCGAACGGCCCGACTACGTGCTGATGTGGGGCTGGGGAGTGATGAACTCAACCGCCGTGCAGGAAGCCGCCAACATCCGCTTCCCGATGGAGAACTTCATCGGCGTCTGGTGGTCGGGCTCGGAGCAGGACGTGCGGCCCGCGGGCGCTGGCGCGCATGGCTACAAGTCGCTGGCGATGCACGGCACCGGGCGCGACTATCCGATCTATGACGACATCCAGACCTATGTCGTGGATCGCGGCCGCGCGGCCGGCACCGGCGACGAGATCGGCACCGTGCTCTACTCGCGCGGGATGTATGCCGCGATGCTGGCGGTCGAGGCCGCGCGCACCGCGCAGGAGATCCACGGCGTGGCCGCGATCACCCCGGCGATGATGCGCGACGGGATGGCCAACCTGGTGATGACCGAGGAGCGCATGGCCGAGCTTGGCCTGCCCGGCTTCGGCCCCGAATTCGAGGTTTCCTGCCAGAACCACGGCGGCACCGGTGCCGGTCTCATCCAGCAGTGGGACGCCAATGAGCAGCAGTGGAACCTGATCACCGACTGGATCCTGCCGGATCGCGAGATGATCATGGAGATGGTGATGGAGGACTCGCTGGCCTATGCCGCCGAGAACGAGATCACCCCGCAGTGCCTGGAGCGTTCGGGCGGCTGACCCGAACCGCAACTCCGGCGGGCGCGGCCGAGGTCGCGCCCGCCACCCCGACCC
>SLPP01000036.1 GCA_007131945.1 Paracoccaceae bacterium
GAAATCCTGCGTCTGCATGCAGATCGCCTGCGCCTGCGCCTCGGCCTCGATCGCCTGTTCGAGCCCCATCGACCATTCGAGGTTGAGCTGCGTCTTGGTCATCATGTGGGCAAAGTTCGGCCCCGCGGCGATCCGACGCGCCATCTCCATCGCCGTGCCCTCCAGCGCGTCGGCCGGGTGCAGCGCGTTCCAGAAGCCCCAGGCGAGCCCCTCCTCGGCGCCCATCGAACGGCCCGTGTAGAGGAGCTCCGCCGCCCGCCCCTGGCCGATGATCCGCGGCAGCATCGCGCAGGCGCCCATGTCGCAGCCGGCGAGCCCGACGCGCGTAAACAGGAACGCCGCCTTCGCCTCGGGCGTGGCCAGCCGCAGGTCCGAGGCCATCGCCAGGATCGCGCCGGCGCCGACGCAGATCCCGTCGACCGCGGCGATCACCGGCTTGTGGCAGCCGAGCATCGCCTTGACCAGGTCGCCGGTCATGCGCGTGAAGGCCAGAAGACCCTTCATGTCCATCTTCGTCAGCGGCCCGATGATCTCGTGCACGTCCCCGCCAGAGCAGAAGTTGCCGCCGTTCGAGGCGAGCACGACGACATCCACGTCGGTGGCGTAGGGCAGGGCGCGGAAGGTGTCGCGCAACTCGGCGTAGCTTTCGAAGGTCAGCGGGTTCTTGCGCTCGGGCCGGGTCAGGCGGAGCGTGGCGATCCGGTCGCTGACGGTCCAGTCGAAATGCCGCGGGCGCAGCGTGGCGAGCTTTGTCATGGTGCCTCCTGTTTCCCTGCCTGCGCCGCCTTTTCCGGATCGGGCAGGGCCCGGCGCAGGATGTCGCGCAGCGCGTCGAGGTCCTGGCTGTCGAGGCCCGAGAGCAGCGAATCGAGCCGCGCCTCGTGACCCTGCGCCATCGCCTCGAAGGCGGCGATGCCGGCCTCGGTCAGCGACACATGGACGGTGCGCCGGTCGCTGGGCGCCGGGCTCCGCCGGGCGAGCCCGTCGCGCTCCAGCCGGTCGACGACGGCGGTGGCGTTGCCGTTCGAGACCAGCAAGAGCCGCGACAGTTCCGACATGGTCATCGTCTCGCGCCGGCGGTAGAGCGCGGCCATGACGTCGAACCGGGGCAGGGTCGTCTCGTGCTCGCGCCGCAGGTAGTCGCGCAGATCGGCCTCGACCGTGCGCGTCAGCCGCAGGAGCCGCAGCCAGAGCTTCAGCCGGCGCTTCGACAGCGGTGGCGCCTCGATCGTCATCTCACACCTCCCCCCCGGCAATGGCGATGGCCTGGCCGTTCACGCCCTCGGCGCCCGGCCTGCACAGCCAGAGCGCGGCGGCGGTGACCTCGTCGGGCCGGATCAGCCGGTTCTGCGGATTGGTCCGGGTCAGCGCCGAGAGTGCCTCGGCCCGGCTCTTGCCGGTCTTGTCCATGATATTCGCGATCGAGCGTTCCGTCATCTCGGTATCCAGGAACCCCGGGCAGAGCGCGTTGACCGTGACCGGCCCCTTCGCCACCTCGAGCGCCAGCGACCGCGTCAGGCCGACGACACCATGCTTGGCTGCGGCATAGGGCGCGACATAGGCATAGCCCTTCAGCCCCGCGGTCGAGGCGACGGAGATCAGCCGCCCCCAGCCGGTGAACTGCCGCAGTCCCGCGCGCAGGGTGAGGAAGACCCCGGTCAGGTTCACCGCCAGCATCGCGTTCCACTGCGCGAGCGTCGTCTTCGCCAGGGGTGCGCTTTCCGCCGCCCCGGCATTGGCGATGACGATCTCGACCGGGCCGGCAGCGTCGAAGAGCGCGGCGACGCTCGCCTCGTCGGTGACGTCGGCGGTCAGTGCGCGGGTGCGGGGCAGGTGGGCGGCGACGGCCTCCAGTGGTTCGGCGCGCCGGCCGGCGATCACCACCTCGGCGCCCGCCTCGGCGAAGCCGCGGGCGAGGTCGGCGCCGGTGCCGGTGCCGCCGCCGGTGATCAGCACGTGCCTGCCGACGAGATCCGTCATGCGCGCAGCACCTCCTGCTCGCGTTCGACCAGCCGCCGCATCTGGTCGCGCCCGGCGAGATACGGGAGCGGCCATTCGGTCGCCGTGTCACCGAGCGCCACCGCCGCGTGCAGCGTCCAGTAGGGATTCGCCAGGTGCGGCCGGGCGAGGCAGACGAGATCGGCGCGCCCCGCCATCAGGATCGAGTTGACGTGGTCCGTCTCGTAGATGTTGCCCACCGCCATCGTCCTGATGCCCGTCTCGTTGCGGATCCGGTCGGAAAAGGGCGTCTGGAACATCCGGCCATAGACGGGCCTGGCGTCGATCGAGGTCTGCCCGGCGCTGACGTCGATGATGTCGGCGCCGGCCTCGTGGAACATCCTGGCGATCTCGACGGAGTCGGCGGGCGTCACACCCTCGTCGCCGACCCAGTCATTGGCCGAGATGCGCACCGACATCGGCTTCGCCTCGGGCCAGGCCGCGCGCATCGCCCGGAACACCTCGAGCGGGTAGCGCATGCGGTTCTCCAGGCTGCCGCCGTATTCGTCGGTGCGGATGTTCGACTTCGGCGAGATGAAGGCGGAGATCAGGTAGCCATGCGCGGCGTGAAGCTCGACCATGTCGAAGCCCGCCCGCGCCGCCATCTCGGTCGCGGCGGCGAATTCCGCCGTCACCCGGTCCATGTCCACCCGCGTCATCTCGCGCGGCACCGGGTTTTGCGGCGACCAGGGCAGGGGGCTCGCGCTCATCACCTCCCAGTTGCCGTCGGGCAGCGGCGCGTCCATCTCCTCCCAGCCCAGCTGGGTCGAGCCCTTGCGACCCGAATGGCCGATCTGCATGCAGATCTTCGCCGGGCTCTCGGCATGGACGAAATCGACGATCCGCCGCCAGGCCGCCTCGTGCTCGGGCGCGTAGAGGCCGGGGCAGCCCGGCGTGATCCGCCCCTCGGGGCTCACGCAGGTCATCTCGGTATAGACGAGCCCGGCGCCGCCCTTGGCGCGCTCGCCCAGATGCACGAGGTGCCAGTCGGTCGGGCAGCCGTCGACCGCCCGATACTGCGCCATGGGCGAGACGACGACGCGGTTGACCAGTTCCATGTCGCGCAGCCGGAAGGGGGCGAACATCGGCGCGCGGCCCTTTTGCCCGCCGGCCTGGTCCTGGAACCAGTCCTCGACCTCGCGCAGCCATTGCGGGTCGCGCAGGCGCAGGTTCTCGTGGCTGATCCGCTGGGAGCGGGTGAGCAGCGAATAGGCGAATTGCGGCGGCGGCATGTCGAGATAGCGCTCGACCTCCTCGAACCATTCGAGCGAGTTGCGCGCCGCCGACTGGGTGCGCAGCACTTCCAGCCGCCGCTCCTCCTGGTAGCGCGCGAACGCCCGCTCCATATTTGGTTCGCTGTGCAGATAGTCGGCGAGCGCAATGGCCGAATCGAAGGCCAGACGCGAGCCCGAGCCGATCGAGAAATGCCCGGTCGCGGCGGCGTCGCCCATCAGCACCACGTTCTCGTGGTACCACTTCTCGCAGATGACGCGCGGGAACTGCATCCAGACCGCCGAGCCGCGCAAATGCGCCGCGTTCGACATCAGCTCGTGCCCGCCGAGATGATCCGCGAAGATCCTGCGGCAGGTCTCGACCGTCTCCTCCTTCGACATCCGCTCGAAACCCCAGCGGTCCCAGGTCTCGGGCAGGCATTCGACGATGAAGGTCGCGGTCGTGTCGTCGAACTGGTAGACATGCGCCCAGACCCAGCCGTGCTCGGTCTTCTCGAAGATGAAGGTGAAGGCATCGTCGAATTTCTGATGCGTGCCGAGCCAGACGAACTTGCAGCGGCGCACGTCGATGTCGGGCCTGAAGACATGCTCGTATTCCCGCCGGACGACGCTGTTGATGCCGTCCGAGGCGACGACGAGGTCGTATTCCCTGCGATACTCCTCGGCGGATCTGAACTCGGTCTCGAAGCGCATGTCGACGCCGAGTTCGCGCGCCCGCGCCTGCAGCAGGATCAGCATCTGCTTGCGCCCGATCCCGGCAAAGCCATGCCCGCCCGAGACCGTGCGCACGCCCTGATGCACCACCGCGATATCGTCCCAGTAGGCGAAATGGTCGCGAATCGCGTCCGTCGATTCCGGGTCGTTGACCTGCATCTTCGACAGCGCGTCATCCGACAGCACCACGCCCCATCCGAAGGTGTCGTTGGCCCGGTTGCGCTCGAGCACCGTCACCTCGTGCGAGGGATCGCGCAGCTTCATCGAGATGGCGAAGTAGAGGCCGGCCGGCCCGCCGCCGAGACAGAGGATCTTCATGGACGACTCCCGTTGGTTCGCCGGCAGAGTGGCATTTCGCGAGAGATATTTCAAGCTTGAAATTATGGCCCGGCAACCGGCCGCGACGATGGCCCGGTCAGAAGAGCGGCGGCAGCCGCACGAGCGTTACCGGCCCGACCGCGACCACCCCGTCGCGCAGGGTCAGCGGCAGTTCGACCCGGTCGGGCGTCTCGGGATCGGCCATCCCGGCCAGCATCGGGCGCAGGAAGCCCGCCTGGTCGTCGTCGACGAGCCCGGCCTCGGTCAGCCGGGTCAGGAGTGCCGGCCAGCCGGTCACCGTCAGCGTCACCGGCCCGGCGAGGCGGCCCGCCGCGTCCGGCTCGACCGCGCCCTCGGCGCGCAGGTCCACCCCCTCGAAGGCGATGCGCGCGCCGGTCAGCCGGACCGCGACCGGGCGGGGCAGGGCGCCGGCAAGGGCGGCGCGGTCGAAGGGCCGGTCGAATTGCGCCTGAGCTTCCAGCCGCAGGACGTCGAAACGACGCGGCCAGTGCGCGCCGGGATCGAGCGCGTTCATCAGCGCGGGGTCGGGAAAGGCGGTCTCGATCTCGATCACCGCCTCGTGCTGCCGGGGATCGTTCGACCGGCTGGCGATGCGCAGGGCATCGGCGGCATGGCTCGCCCCGGCGATCTGCAGCCTCGGGCCAAGGGCAACCAGCGCCATTCGCTCCAGCGGCAGCGTCAGCCCCGGGGTCATCACCAGGCTTGCGCGCGCATCCTCGGCATGCAGCGTCGCGCTCTGCCCGGCGACGACGGCCTGCTGGTCGTGCGGGAAGACCACGATCACGTGATGCGGCCGGTAGCTGAGCGCGAAGACCTGCAGGAAGGCCGCCTGCCAGCTGACCGCTTCGGTCCGCAACCGCGGTTCGTCCAGCGTCAGGTCGAACCGGTTGGGAAAGCCGCGGACCCGATGCGCCTCGGCCGCAACCAGCGGATGCCCGCCGAGAAGCTGCGTCACCGTCCGGTCGAGGGCGCGCGCGCCGACGAACCAGTAAGTGCCCCAGGCGGCAGCCGCCGCCACCGCCAGAATTGCCAGAAACCGCAACATTCCGTCCCCTTTCCTCCGTCCGGCCATTGGTGTTTACATCCAGCCGGCGGCGACGACCAGAGTCGTGACGGAGGACCACGTGCAGCCGTTCTGGGTTTTCGGATACGGATCGCTCCTGTGGGATCCGGGCTTTGCCTGGACCTCGCGGCGACTGGCGCGGCTCGACGGCTTCCACCGTTCGTTCTGCATGCGCTCCATCCACCATCGCGGCACGCGCGAGGAACCGGGCCTGGTGCTCGCGCTCGACGCGGCCAGCGGCGCGACCTGCCACGGGATCGCCTTCGAGATCGCGCCCGAGATCGCCGAGGAGACGCTCGAATACCTGCGCGCGCGCGAGCTCATCTCGGCGGCCTATCTGGAGACCGTGCAGACCCTCACGCTCGCTTGCGGCGCCCGCGTCGAGGCGCTGGTCTATGTCATCGACCCGGCGCACTGGCAGTATTGCGGCGACCTGCCGCTCGAGGAACAGGCGGCGATCATCGCCCGCGCGACCGGCGGCCGGGGGGCGAACCGCGACTATCTTTTCCAGACTGCGGCGCATCTCGCCGAGCTGGGCCTCTCCGATCCCGACCTCGAATGGCTCTCGAACCGTGTGCGTGCCTTGACGGGGCCTTAGTTACCGGTTGGCAAGAGCTTCTGTTCTCAATAGGTTCAGGCAAAGACCCAAACGGCGCGATGGAATGGCAAGACAGTTGAGAGCGGGTGCCCTGGGCCCGATCGGCGGCGTGCAGTTCAGCCAGCCGGTGCGCCAGATCACGCTCATGCTGATCTCGCTCGCGCTGGTCAGTGTCGGCGCCTATATCGCCTTCCCGCGCGTCTCGGGCATCTTCTTCGCCAATCTCTGGCTCAACGGCTTCATCTTCCTCGTCTTCGTGATCGGGGTCTTCGTCGCCTTCTGGCAGGTGATCCAGCTCTCCAGCTCGGTGCGCTGGATCGAGGATTTCGCCGCCGAGCGACCCGGCCACCAGATCACCGTCGCGCCGCGCCTGCTGGCGCCGCTCGCCGCGCTTCTGCGCTCGCGCGGGAAGTCCACCCATATCAGCGCCACCTCGGCGCGCTCGATCCTCGAATCCGTCGCCACCCGCATCGACGAGGAACGCGACATCACGCGCTACATCGTCAGCCTCTTGATCTTCCTCGGGCTGCTCGGCACCTTCTACGGCCTCGCCACGTCGGTGCCAGCGGTGGTCGAGACGATCCGCTCGCTCGCGCCCGAGGAAGGCGAGACGGCGCTGTCGGGCTTCGACCGGCTGATGACCGGCCTCGAATCGCAGCTCGACGGGATGGGCGTGGCCTTCTCCTCCTCGCTTCTCGGCCTCGCCGGATCGCTGGTCGTCGGGCTTCTGGAGCTTTTCGCCGGCCACGGGCAGAACCGCTTCTACCGCGAGCTCGAGGAATGGCTCTCGTCGATCACGCGGCTGGGCAGCGCCACGGTCGAGGGCGAGGGCGGGGAGGCGGGCGCGATGGGCTCGCTTGCCGTCGTCCTCGACAGCATGACCGACCAGCTGCAGCTGATGCAGACACGGCAGGCCGAGACCGAGGCGGGTTTCCAGCGCACCGAGGAGGGGCTCGTCGCGCTCTCGGCCGCGATCAATCGCCTGAGCCAGCGTCTCGACGGCGACAGCGAGAACGACGCCGTGCTCGGCCGTATCGCCGAGGGGCAGGAACGGCTGATCCAGCTTCTCGCCGGCCGCAGCGATGACGAGCCGCATATCGAGGCCGAGACGCGGCTGCGGCTGCGCTCGATGGACGTGCAGCTCCTGCGCATCCTCGAGGAGCTCAGCGCCGGCAGGCAGGAAACGCTCGCCGACCTGCGCAGCGACCTCGCCGCGCTGACCCAGGCGGTGCGCCAGCTCGGCCGCCAGCCGCCGCCGGTCATCGCCCCCCGCCGCGATGACGGGCCGGGGCACGGAGGCTAGGGATGGCTCTCTCCCACCGTTCGGGGCAGCGATTCTCGACCGCGATCTGGCCGGGCTTCGTCGATGCGATGACGGCGCTTCTGCTGGTGCTGATCTTCGTGCTGTCGATCTTCATGATCGTCCAGTCGGTCCTGCGCGAGACGATCACCACCCAGGACACCGAACTCCAGGGCCTCGCCGCGCAGGTCGCCAACCTGACCGACGCGCTGGGGATCTCGCGCGCCCGCGTCGCCACGCTCGAGGGCGAGGTCACGGGCCTGAGCGAGGACCTGACCGCGCTGCGCGCCATGGCCCGGGTGCAGGAGGTGCAGATCGCGGTCCTCGGCGGGAGGCTGGCCGAGCGCGAGACGGAACTGCGCACGGCGCGCGCCGACATCACCGCCTTCGAGGCGCGCGTCGCCGCGCTCCTGACCGAGCGCGCGGAGCTTGTCAGCACCGTCGGCGCTCTGGAGGCCGAGCGCGACACGGCGCTCTCCGAGGGCGAGGCGCTGGCGCAGGCGCTGGCGCTGGCCCGCGACGAGCTGGACGCCGCGGCCGAGGCCGCGCGCCTCGATGCCGCCCGGCGCGAGGCGGTCGAGGCGGCGCTGGCCGAGATGCGCGCGCGCGCCA
>SLPP01000156.1 GCA_007131945.1 Paracoccaceae bacterium
CCCGCCGGCCGCCGAACGGCCGCGCGACAGCCGCGACAAGCGCGGCGACCGGCGCGAGCGGCGCCGCGGCCGCGACGAGGACGCCCCCGTCGTCGGCATGGGCGACCACGTCCCCGACTTCCTGACCCGCACCTTCAGAACGGGCTGATCGGATCTCGGCCGGCAGGCGCCGACGGACGCAGGACGAACAGCGCCTCGGCCTGCGGCAGGATCGTGGCCACGGCATCTTCCAGCCGGGCGCGCAGGCACTCGCTCGCGTTCAGATCGGCGCAGTCGACGATCACCTCGGCCAGCATGCGCTGGCCGAGCGGCAGGCGGACCAGCCTCAGCACGGGAACGTCGCGGACGGCGGGATCGGCTTCGATCGCGGCAAGGACGGCCAGCGAAAGGTCGGGGTCGAACCGGTCGAGCAGCATCTCGACGGCGTTGTGACCCACGCGCCATGCGGTCCAGCTGAGAAACCCGGCAACGACGAACGTGGCCAGCGTATCGGCAACCGGCCAGCCCTGATGCGCGGCCAGAAGCCCCAGGAGAACGGCGAGCGAAGCCGCCGAATCGGCCATGAAATGCGCCGCGTTCGCCTCCAGCGCGAGGCTGCCGGTGTCGCGCGCGACCCATCGGATCAGCCGCGCCCGCCAGTAATCGGCAACGATGGCCACCGCCACCGCGCCGATGAACCAGGGCTCGACCGAAACGTCGTGCTTGCCCCATAGCAGCTTCTGCGCCGCAAGGTACCAGATGCAGATGGCGATGATCGTCAGGAGCGCGGCCTCGATCAGCGCCGCCAGCGCCTCGAGCTTGTCGCGCCCGCAGGTCCAGGCGGGATCGGGCGGGCGGTCTGAAAAGACCACGACCATGAGCGTGACCATGGTGACGATGATGTCCACCAGACCCTGCAGGCCGTCCGCAACCAGTGCCAGCGAACCGGTGATCAGCCCCAGCGCCAGCTTGCCGAAGGACAGGACCACGGACGTAGCAAGCGAGAAGATCGACACGACGATCTTGCGCAGCCGGATTTCGGCTGTGCACACGCTCACGGCGGAGCGGATCGACCCGGGATCGGCGCGCAAGGTCATGGTCGGCGGTGGCCCCTGTTCGGAACCGATACTCACCAGATTCCGCTAACCTTTCGCTAAAGCGGTTCAGCCCAGCGAGGTCTCGCGCCGGCTCCAGCGCGCGGCGGTGACGGCGGGCTCGAGGCTCAGCCGGCCGACGATCGTCTCCATCGCTGAATCCGAGATGCCCTCGGCATTGACCTCGGCGGTGACCTGCACGCGGTCGCTGTCCTCGATATTCTCCGACTCCAGCCCGGTCAGGCGCAGCCCGCCCTCGGCGAAGCCCTGCAGCATCAGCGCGCGGACATGCGCCTCCTGCGCGCCGCGGCAGACGATCTCGACGGCGTAGTCCTGGCGCAGCTCGGTCGTGGCGATGGGCTGGCGGTTGAGCCTGGCGACCAGCGGGCGCAGCGCCAGGTTGACGAAGACCACCATCCCGGTCATCAGCGCCGCGTAATCGAGCGCGCCGGCGCCGGCCAGCATGCCCACCGAGGCCGAGCACCAGAGCGTCGCGGCGGTGTTGAGCCCGCGAACGTTGAAGCCCTCGCGGAAGATGATGCCGGCGCCGAGGAAGCCGATCCCCGAGACGATCTGCGCGGCGACGCGTGTCGGGCTGATCTCGTCGGGGAAGATCGTCGAGAAGAGCACGAAGGACGCCGCCCCGAGCGACACGAGCGTGTTGGTGCGCAACCCGGCGAGGCGCTGGCGCCATTGCCGCTCCATCCCGATGAGCCCACCCAGCAAGAGCGCCGCGGCAAGGTTCAGCGCGGCAATCTCGATCCCGATGCTCATGTCCCTGTCCCCCAGTCGGAAAGGGTGGCCCGCGCGGGGCCACCCTGTCGTTCAAGCGTGACGGTCCGGTGACGCTCAGCCCGCGGCGATGCCGAGGATCCAGGTCGCCATGGCGAAATAGATCACGACGCCGGCGGCATCGGCGATCGAGGTCACCAGCGGCGCCGAGGCGGCGGCGGGGTCGAGCTTGAACTTGCTCAGCAGGAACGGCAGCAGCATGCCGATCAGCGAGCCGACGATGACGATCATCACCATCGTCAGCGAGACGACGAGCGCGATGTCGGGCCCGCCGCGCAGCAGCCCGATGGAAGACACCGCCACCGCCATCGTCGCGCCGAGCGCCGCCGCCACGCCAAGCTCGCGGCCCAGCATCCGGCCCCAGTCGGACATGCGCACGTCCCCCGTCGCCAGCGCGCGGACCATCAGCGTCGCCGATTGCGAGCCGGCGTTGCCGCCCGAGTCGACCAGGAGCGGCAGGAAGAAGACGAGCGCGATATGCGCCTCGATCGTCTCCTCGAAGAAGGCGATGCCGGCACCCGAGAAGATGTTGCCGAAAACCAGGATCAGCAGCCACGGGATGCGCTTGCGATAGAGCAGCCCGGTGGAGGCGTCGAGCATGCTGGCGCCCAGCCCCGGAACCGCCGAGGTCTTGGTGAAGCGCACCGTCTCCTCTTCCTGCGCGACGTCCATCGCGTCGTCGTAGGTCACGATCCCGGCCAGCCGGTCGCCGCCATTGATGACCGGCAGGGCGAGAACGTCGTACTTGCGAATCATCTCGACCGCCTCGGCACGCTTGTCCTCGGCACGGATGAAGGGCGGATCGCGGCGCATGATCTCGGCCACGGTGGCGGTGTTGCGGGCGACCATCAGGTCGCGCAGGGCGACCGTGCCGAGGAGCCGGCGCTCGTCGTCGATGACGTAGGAATGGTAGATCGTCTCGGAATCGGGCGCGACATGGCGCAGATGCTCGATGGCCTCGGCCACCTTCATCCCGGGCGCGAGCGTGGCGTAATCCGAGGTCATCACCGAGCCGACCGTGCCCTCGGGATAGGCGGCGAGCTTGCGCATGTCCTCGCGCTCGGCCTGGGCGAGGCCGGGCAGAAGCGCGTTCTTCTGCGCCTCGGTGAGTTCGGCGAAGAGGTCGGCGCGTTCGTCATGCGCCATGGCGCCGAAGATGCGCGCCATCTCGCGCCGGTCGAGAACCTCGGCCAGTTCGACCTGGGTGTCGTGATCGAAATACTCGAAGACGGTCGCCTGGCGGTGCTCGTCGAGGCAGAGAAGCACCTTGGCGATGTCCTCGACCGGCATGTCCTCGATCATCGCCACGATGTCGGCGGCGTGTTCGTGGCGCAGGGCCTCGGCAATGGAACGGGTGTCGCCCGCCCGCAGGAAACGGGCAATGGAATGGGCGTTCATGGTCGCGATGGTCATCGGTCATGCTCCGACTGGGGGCCTGAAGGCCCCGGCCTGACCCGTGCGGGTCAGGCGCTCAGCCCGTCAGACCGGATTACTGTTCGGGAAGGCCAGGGCCCCACGACGCGCGAAGCGGCATGCGACCCTGCCTCTACTTCCGTCGTCCAATGGTGCCTCCATGCGCGCGCCGGGACCGCCCCGACGCCTCGGCGGGGACCGGATAGCCCAGGCCGCGCGCGCAGGTCAAGCCCGGAACGGGCCGGAACATGCGTCGTGACGGGCGCGTGATCCCGGCCGGCGGCGGCAATCCGGCAGGGCGTCCAAATTTGGACGCTTCTGCAGGTATCTGATAAGGCTTCAGGAATCGCTGCCATTAACCACAACGAAAGCTTTGCGCCGGGGCGGGTGCGCAGGGGAAAGGCGGCGCCTAGCGCTCGAGGACGAAGACGCGGAGCAGATCGGCGGGCGCGCTGCGCGCGAGGCGCAGCGCCGGCAGCGCGCAGGCGATCAGCGCCGCCACCAGCGCCGAGATGCCGAGCCGCAGCCAGTCCGCCGGGAAGACCTGCAAAGGCAGCCGCCAGCCGAAGGCCTGGACGTTGATCACGGCGAGCAACACCTGCGCCAGCACCAGCCCCACGGGCAGCGCCAGCACCGCGGTCAGCGCCGCCAGCACCATCCCCCGGCCGAGATCGAGCGCCGCCAGCCGCCCCCGCGTCAGTCCCAGCGCCCAGAGCGGTGCGAGCTGCGCCATCCGCATCCCCGAGAGGGTGACGAGGCTCGCAAACAGGGCGAGCGCCGCCACCGAGAGCGTGAGCACGTTGAGTGCGCGGGTGACGACGAAGGTGCGCTCGAAGATCTGCAGCGACACCGCCTTGGCCTGGGCCTGGTCGCTCATCAGCGTGCCGGGCAGGCCGAACCGGTCCTGCAGTTCGGCCATCAGGCCGGGCACCGCGGCCGGGTCCATCCGCACCGCGTGGCTCAGCCGCGGCGCCTGCGGAAAGGCGGCGAGGAAGGCGTCGATGCCCAGCATCACCTGCGCGCGGGGGTTGCCGTAGTCGGAATAGACCCCGGCGACTTTGAGGCGCCCGGCGCCGGGCAGGTCGACCGCGCCGCCCGGCGAGAGCCCCTCGGCGCGGGCGAGCTGTTCGTTGATCATCACCCCCTCGCCGCGGGCGAGCAGGTCCCAGGCCGCCGGCGCCTCGGCGATCAGCGGCCAGTGGTCGCGGAAGGTCGCGTGATCGGCGGTGCCGTAGATCCGCGCCGGGCGGCCGGCGATGGTCGCCTCGGCATACCAGACGGGCAGGATCGCGTCGGAACGCGGGGCGAGGAAGGCGCGCAGCTCCTCGGCCTCGGCCTCGCTGCGGGCGGTGACGTAGAATTCGGCCACCAGCCGCTGGTCGAGCCAGCCGATGAAGGTGGCGCGGAAGCTCGCCACCATCGTGCCGACGCCGATATTGGCGGCGAGCGCCAGCATCAGCGCCATCAGCGCGAGGCTCAGCCGCGGCAGGTTCTGCCGCCCGTCGGCCCAGAACCACTGCGCGACCGGGCCGCGTGCGAACCGCTCGCCCAGGGCGAGGAGCGCGGCGAGGATCAGCGGCACGGCGAGCGCCGCCGCGAGGAGAAGCGCGGCGAGAAGCACGAAACCCGCGACCAGTCCCCGCCCGTGGAAGGCCAGCGCGAGCGCGAGCAGCCCGAGCGCGACCGCCGTCGCCGCCTGCAGCCGCATCGCCCGGCCCGATGCCCGCGCCCAGGCGCGCGGCTGCGCCGGGGCGAGGATCGGCAGGCGGGCGAGTTGCGCCAGGCTCTGCCCGCCCGCGACCAGCACCCCGGCCAGCGCCATCGCCAGCCCCGCCGCCGCCCATTCCGGGCGGAACTGCAGCGCCCCCGGCACCGGCGCGCCGTAGAGCCCGCGCAGGGTGGCGGCGACATCGGGCAGGAGCGCGCCGGCGACGAGATAGCCAAGGACCAGCCCCGCCGCGCCGGCGAGAAGCCCGAAGAGCAGCATCTCGGCCGCGAGCAAGACCATCAGCCGCTTCAGCGGCAGCCCCAGCGCACGCAGGGTGCGGAAGACCGCGCGGCGCTGCTCGAAGGCGAGGCCGACGGCGGCGTGGACGATGAAGAGCCCGACGGCGAAGGCGAGGAGGCCGAAGGCGGTGAGGTTGAGATGGAAGCTGTCGGTCAGCGCGGCGAGGTCGGTCTCGGCGCCCGGATCGACGCGCTGCAGATGCGGCGCGACCTCGCCCAGCGGCGGCAGCCAGGCGGGCTGGTCGGGCAGGATCGTCAGCCGGCTGACGCGGTCGCGCAGGCCGAGGATCCGCTGCGCGGTGCCGATATCGACGAGGACCTGCCCCACCGGCACTTCGGGCGCGGCGACAAGCGGGAAGGGCGGCTCGCCGACGGCGCGGAGCGTCTCGGGCGCGGCGAAGCCGAGGCCCGGCGGGGCGAGGAAGGCGGCCGGGTCGGCGGCGGTCAGCCCGCCCGCCGTGGCAGCGGCGGGCGCGGTCAGCGGCTCGATGCCGATCAGCGTCACCCGCGTCGCGCCCAGTTCCGCGCGCCCCTCGATCACCGGCGAGACCCGCCAGCCGGCGCGGCGAAGCGCGATGTAGTCGGCGGCCTCGATCAGCCCGGCGGGCGATTCGAGCCGCGCCAGTTCCGCCTCGCCGAGAAGCGCGCCGGCGCGGTCATAGGCGGCGCGCGCCTCGGCGTTGAGCGCCTGCACCCCGGACCAGAGCGCGGTCGCGAGCGCAAGGCCGGCGAGCAGCATGACGAGCTGCACCGGATGCCGGCGCCAGTGCGAAAGCAGCGCCGAGAGCGCGGTCGCGGTCATGCCGGCGCCACCCGGCCGGCATGCAGGTGCAGCCGGCCGTCGCAGCGCGCGGCGAGGCGCGGGGAATGGGTGACCAGGAGAAGCGCCGCCCCGGCCTCGCGGCAGGTTTCCAGCAGCAGGTCGAGCACCGCGTCGCCGGTCGCCTCGTCGAGGTTGCCGGTGGGCTCGTCGGCGAGCACCACGGCCGGGCGGGCGGCGAGGCAGCGGCCGATGGCGACGCGCTGCTGCTGGCCGCCCGAAAGTTCCTCGGGGTAGCGGGTCGTCAGCGCCGCGAGGCCCAGCCGCTCGGCCAGCGCGGCGAGATGGGCGGGGTCGTGGCGCCCGGCGAGGCGCGCCTGGAAGGCGAGGTTGCGGGCGACGTCGAGCGAGGGGATCAGGTTGAACTGCTGGAAGACGAGGCCGAGCGTGCCGCGCCTGAGCGCCGCGCGGTCGGGCTCGGACAGCGCGGCGATGTCGCGCCCGCCGACCAGCACCGCGCCGTCATCGGCGGGCTCCAGCCCGGCGCAGATATGCAAAAGCGTGCTCTTGCCGCTGCCCGATTCGCCGGTCAGCGCCAGCGAGCTTCCGGAGCGGAGCGCGAAGGAGACGCCGCGCAGCACCTCGACCGGCCCCTCGCCGGTGCGGAACCGCTTGACCAGGTCGCGGGTCTCGAGCGCCGCTGTCGCCGTGTCGGCATCGGCATCGGCATCGGCGGGCCGGGGCGGTGTGTCGGTCGGGGGCGGGGACAAGCGGTTCATGCCCTCTTCATCGGCCGGGGCGGCGCGGGGGGAAGGGTCGGACGGCGGCGGGGCCGCGGGCGGGGCTTCGGGCTCTCGGTCACTCTGCCCTCCAATCTAGCGTCGGACAAGGCGATGCAAGGGCGTCCGGCGCGGCTCATGCGGCGGTGAGCAGGAGCGCGAGCAGCACCGCGCCCGCGACCAGCAGGCCGCCCGCCAGCGGCCAGCGGCGCAAGACGGCCTCGGGCCGGCGCGAGCGGATCAGCAGGCGCAAGAGGCGCCGGCCGGCGCCGGCGGGCGGCGCGATCCCCGGCAGGGTCGGGACCGGCAGGGCGGCGCGGCCGGGCAAGAGCGTCAGCAGGTCTCCCGGCGGCTGTGCCGGCGCCGGGCGGCGGCGCAGGAGCGCGGCCAGCGCGAGGCCGAGAAGGACGGGCCAGAGCGCCTCGAGGATCGGGCCGGGGCGCAGCGGATAGCCGGCGGGGAGCCCGCTCTGCGCGGACCAGAGCGCCCAGGGCAGGAGCAGCGCGGCAAGCCCGAGCGCGGCGGCGCCGGCGAGAAGCGCCGCCCAGGGCTGCCGATGCGCGGGTTTCTCGTCCTTCGACAGAAGGTGAAGGAACCAGGCGAGAAGGAGCGCCGTCGTCACGCCGCTGAGCGTCATGGCGAGCGCGGCGGCGGCGCCGAGCCCGTCCTTCGCCGCGGACTTGACCAGCGCCCCGCCGGTCAGGGGCAGCCCCGCGACCGAGAGCGCGACGAGCGCGGTGAGCGCCAGCGTCAGCCGCCGCTGGCCGCGCCCCGGCGCGGCCGCCGCGACGCCAACGAGCAGGAAGAGCGCGCCCTTGGCCAGGCCGTGATGCAGCGCTTGGAAGGCGACCGCCTGCCCGGCGCCGATCAGCGCCAGCATCAGCCCCATCTGGCTGACCGTCGAATAGGCCAGCACCGCCTTGGGGTTGCGCTGCGTCAGCCCCCAGAGCGCCGCGCCGAAGGCGCCGGCGAAGCCCGCGCCGACGAGGA